>NZ_JAWLCK010000105.1:0-9315 GCF_041687175.1 Lutispora sp. | reverse complement strand
AAGGTATAGGAAGATTGTTTACAACAGGCAGGAAGTCACCTGCCTGTTTTTGATTTCGCCAAAAAACAAAAAACCTTGATTTCTCAAGGTTTCTACAATACGTAATAAATGGTGTGCCCGGAGGGAGTCGAACCCACGACCTTCTGATTCGTAGTCAGACACTCTATCCAGCTGAGCTTGAACCATTGTAATTACTAGGTTTCCGATTCTTAATCGTAAAGCAGTACTACTGATTCTTTAGTTTTAATTCATTATACATGGCTTCCAGATTGCTGTCAATATGGCATTTTAGCTTCTTTAAATGCTTCCTGTAATACAGATTGCATTAACAATTCACTATCCTTTTTATTTGCACAATGTTCTTTACTAGCTCATCACATAATGCTATAAGTTAGCCTACCTTTTGCACAATGTGTTTCTGTTCTGCAAGAGGGGGTAGTGGAAGAACGATACTTCTAATTTAGCTAAGTGTTAAGTGTTTGACTCCCATTCCTTTTACATATTTACCATTATAAATTATCTGAGTAAAAATACTGTCCAATAATATTTTTATATATTTTACATCAATATTTGTGTTGTCTATATTTATTACTCCAACACTTCAATAATGGAAATATTTACTTGAAGCAAGTATTAGCACAAAATGATAATATTTACTTAGTGATACTCATGTTTCATTTAATGATTTATTTGGGAGGGTTACATATGCGAAAAAAAACATTAGTCCTGCTTGTTGTTTTAGCCTTATTAATTACCACTTTAATAACTATTGCAGCAAAGCCTTTGAAAATTGGTGATGTTATTGGAAAAGTCTACTATACTGACATCAAAACCTATATTGATGGTAAACCAATCGATTCCGTAAATATAGGCGGAAAGACAATGATATCAGCAGAAGATTTTCAATACATGGGTTACCTTGTAGAGTGGAATGAAACCAATAGAACACTGGATATTAAATCAGATGCATCTCATAATATATCAGGAAAAGTAATAATCCCTGATGGAAAAGTAGCCCCAAAAGGCGGTCTTAATGTTGAAATTGTCGCTTTAGTTAATGCAAACTCTGACCCTTCCGTAGTTAGTCGTGGTGCTGGCTTTGATTATGGAAAGACAATTAAATTAGTTATTCCGGAAGGCAAAAGCAGTATTGACTACAAGATATCCGTACCATATAAATTCGAGCCAAGATATGTCAAGCATATTCAAACTGACGGTGAGCTATCAGAACCAATTAAACTGCCTGAAATAAAACCTAACTATGTATTGATTTTCAGATACTCATATTATCTTGGTAATTATAAAGTTGAGCATGGTGATTACCGTGAAGGATATCTTGATATGAGTACTGGAGATAAAACTAGCATTGACTACACTTTTACCAACATTGATTTAAAATAAATTTACACTGTCAAATTAATTTATTCTGTGACATAATAGCAGGTGATTCATTCACACTGCTTTTTTATTGGGAAGCTAGATTTCCAAGTTATTAAAATCACTATGCTTGCTATCATTGGCTGTTCATAAATTTTCTATTTGGTAGGAACGGAAGTACTACCCCCCTATTTACACAAAAGTAAACAATCAAAACTTGCAAACCCAACCCTCTATGCAGGAAAAAGGACAGGTTTTCACCTGCCTTCATGCTCTTTAACTAACTTATAAAAGGTGTTCTTCTTTAAGCCTAACTTCTCCATTGCTTTAGTAGCCGTTAATTCCCTGCACTTGTATTGACTATATACTTCCTGCCAGTTGTCAGGTCTTTTAATCTCTTTTCGCCCCTTGTACTTGTTGTTAGCTTTAGCAATGACTATTCCTTCTCTTTGTCTTTCCAGAAGGTTACTTCTTTCAAATTCATATATTGCACCTATCATTGTAAGCATTAGCTTTCCTGTACTTGTATGCGTATCTAGATTCTCTTTCAGGCTTATCAGCTTTACTCCCTTAGTGTTTAATTGCTCAACCAAATCCAGAAGGTCTTTTGTACTTCTGGCAAGTCTTGAGAAGTCTTTAATATAAACCGTATCCCCATCTCTTGCAAACTCTAGCAGTTCTAATAGTTTAGGTCTGTTGGTATCTTTAGCACTCGCCTTTTCAATGAAGTATTTCTCAATGTTGTATTGTTTCATTGCTTCAAGCTGTCTGTCTTCGTTTTGTTCTGCTGTGCTTACTCTTATGTATGCTATGTTCATTTTAAAACCTCCTTTGCAATTTCAAAATAATCATAGCATATTGTTTGTTTGAATTCAAGTATATTTGCAAACATTAGTTTATAATTCTAATTTATAATTTCAAACAAACTAATTTACCTATGTTCTATATTGTTTGTTTAGATTATACTCCACACAAACAAACAACAGGTAAACCATTAAAACTCATTTAGTTGCATAAATAAAGACCGTGAATCTATCACAGTCTTTCCTTTAGTAGCGCATATTCTCACTCTGCCGTTTAACTTTCTTTTATTTGCCTTTTTTCGGAATTCTAATCTTATTTGATTGACTGTACATCGCCTTCAATTTTCTCCAACTTAGAGGTTACTTCACCAATAGCTTCAGTCATATCTGTATCTGTTTTTTTCATGCTCTTAAGCACATCTTTAATATCTTCTTGTATGTTCTCTTGTGCTTTCAAATAAGATTTTGTAGCCTGTTCTATCTCATACATGTTTGACATAAGTTTTTCTGTGCTACTCATATCCATTAATGGTTCCTTCTGTACTACCTTTGTAGTCAATCTATAGTTATATAAAACGAACTTCCAAATTGGAATATGTGCTGGACATTTCTGTTTATATTCATTTTCTAAGAACTCCTTTTGCTTTTTATCAATAATACTCCATAGGATGTTATAAACAAATTCTGCTGAATCTTCTGGTATATATACCCCTGACCTATTTAGTAGCTGTGTTTCATGCTCAAACTGTTTAAATTTCAATGTCCCTACCATTTTTAGAAGGTCTCCAAATTGGTTTTCTAATCTCTTCATTTTACTTAAGAAAAACACAATTAGAAGCGCAATAATGCCAACCAGAAAGTATTCCTCCATTACCTTACTCCCCCTTGTAATAGTTTAATCTTGTCCCTATTGATATATTACCATAATACTCCAACTGATACAAAACAGTTAGTCTATCTTATTTATCATTATAACTACTACAGTAAGTTATGTTTTAACTTCGGAACACGATGTTCAATTGTTTTTAGGATATTCAACATCAGCGGTACAAGGGGGGGGTAAAAACTCCTATAAATAATCAAGTACCCTGTCATTTTGCATGGGGGTACTCAACAATTACTGCTAGAAAATAAATTGTCTCGTGTGTACTGCTCTAACGAAGTAATGCTAATTATTTGTATTATCTTTCTCTTTGCATAGGATAGAATTAAAGATAATCCTTGCAAAGCAAGTAATACCAATAGAAGTCTGGCTTCTTATTTAAGTCTTTGACTTCTTATATTGCACTCAACTAGGCTCTTTATATAGCAAATTGGTAGAATTAACTCGTATGTAAATCAAACTGTGAATTTAGTGACTAACTCTTATGAATACGCCAACTGTATGGTGAAAATTCATACATAGGATTGTTAAAAATGTCCTTAATAATGTCTACCCTTACTTCTGCTTCATCCTCTGCTAAAATATTATGTACTCTATACACCCAATATTTTTTCCCTTCTCTTGTATACTTCTCACCAATCCTTCTTTCAGTATCAGTAAGGAAAAAGTCATTTTCTTTATCTCTCGGCTCAGTTTTTACCTCAATATATATCTCCTCACCATCATCGGTATAAGACAGTATATCATATCCATATTGGGGAAATGCCGATGGTTTATCTGATACCAAATCTGCCAATTTTTTTCCTTTAAGTCTTTCTTTTTCACGCTTGTAGACATATGCTTCACCAAGTTTTCCAATAAAATCGAAAAACTCATTTAGCCTTTTAAAATCAACTTGCTTTCCCATCAGTTTATGCTTTAATTTATCATAGTCATATAAAATAGCAGACTTCTCAATTTCATCCCCAATCTTGGTTCTATTAATTTTAATTTCTTCTAAATCGGTCAAATTGTAGTTAAATTTTTTTTTTAATGCTTCTGCACAATTCGTGCACACAATTCTACTCTCTATATTCTTCCAATTGTCTGCGGTATTGAAGTACTCCTTACCACATAAACCGCATTTCATTTTATTTTGTTTCCTAGCATTGATTATTACTTGGGGAACAACCTTATCTACTTTTAAAACTGCTTCTATAGGTCTTAAGTACTTATATAAACTGCCAAATCCATTATGAATTTCTCTGCTTCTCATTTTATTAAACATAGGTTCATACCTCTCTGGAACTTCATATTCGTAACCAGAAGCTAACCTAATTCTACCATTCATATAGTCTGAAACCTTTACTTCTTTCTCTAGCACTTTTTCTGGGCAATCTGTGCAAAATAGCATATAACAAATAAATGAACACTGCAATTTGCTAATATCATCAAAATCAAAATTAATAAACTCATTTAATTGTTGAACTTGCTCAAAATTTAATGCCGGAATATACTCACTATTTATACTTGCAGATTTACTTCTGCTGTTTTGAGTTTTTTGCCTTGTGAGCCTACGCTCTTCACGAAATTTCTTGCTGAATAAGTGTTTCTCATCATTTAATAGATATTCTTCATCTAAATATTTGAAAAAGGATTTTACGCACCTGTAGCCTGTAGTTCCCTCACCGTAGTACGATAACATTGTCTCATAATCATCCACTGTCAGTTCACTAATATGCTCATTCTCAGTCAATTCGAATATTGTCAGTATAGGTGTGAAGTATGTGCTTCGCGACCCACCATCCTTTTTGTCGCTAAGAAACTGATTAATAATTGTTTGTGTTTCATCTGGTAGTTTAGCTAACCTAAGCAAACAATCATCTATACCTTTTCTATATCTAGCCATGCTTTACCCCCCCTAACACCATACCATTAATTTGTATTTATACCATTATTGTACACATATATCCTTGAATTTGGCAACCTAATTATTAAGTATTGGTATAAATTTCCATATATTTCTATGACGCTTTTTGTCCTCAAAAAACGATTAATAAGAGTACAGGACAAGTGTAGATTTGCACTTGCTCACTTATTAATTTGGGGGTATATATCTATGAGAGTGAAACTATGTTTAGATTTAGAAAATTTCTTAGAGAAACCAGAGAAAACTTACATTCCAGTAATTTCAGACAGAATTGCAAATTTAGCTGTTGAGATTGAGGTTGAGGAATTAGCACAACAACTAACATATCCTAATGGAAAATCTTTTACACCAGCATACTTCAACAAGGATACTGAAGAAATAATTATACGGAAGGATAACTACTGGGCTGGTCAGCAATTATTTGCACTGGACTTTGATGGTACTATTTCCATCGATGAGTTCCTTGATAGATGTAGAAATTTAAGACTACTCCCTGCATTTGTGTATTCAACATTCACAAGTATAAAGTATAACAAGTTTAGAGCAGTATTTATTCTTGAACATGAAGTAACAGATAAAAGAATAAGAGACTTGGTACAATTTGCACTAATGAAAATATTTAATGAATCTGACCCAATGTGCAAGGACTCTTGCAGGCTTTTTTTTGGTGGTAAGAGAATAATCCACTCTGACTTTAACAGCACTATAAATGTTCCTGGATTGATTGAAAGCCTGTCTCTGTATCTACACATGAAAGACAAATCAAACTATTCAAGAGAAATGAAAAGTTATTGTCAATCAGTAGGAGTGAATCTGCTTAATGGACTCCCTCATGTTATTTCCATTGACGATAACGCTTCACAATTTGACGAAAATGCGTCGACTCCTATAATAATTAATAATAAGACATGCCCTGATTTCGTCAAAAATTCATATGCAATTTACTTTTCAGAAAAAGTCAAACAGCAATCTGTAAAGGGGTATAGTAAATCTAAACTACCAAAATATGAAATTGACAGCATACACTTTAAGCGGAAATATATTAGAGATTTTAATTGGCACGACCTAGAAAATAATTGCCCACTATACAAGGGGTTTATTAATGGAACACATTGGGCTTATCATAACGAACTTTTTGGTATTGCCACAAATCTAATGGCAATAAAGGGAGGTCAGAAGCGGTTTATAGAAGCCTTACACCTTAGAGAGGAGTACGATATAGAAAGATGGGAGTATTATTGTAACTATATCATCAAGAAGGATTACAAGCCACATAATTGTATTAACTTCTGTCCTTTCTGCAATGAGTGTGAGCATACAAAGAATATGATAGAGCAATCAAAACTACCTAGGGGGTATATAAGAGTTGTCAACCAGCCACAGCAAAAAACTCTGTCAGAAGCTGAAGCGGAACTATCTCAATACTTCAGTAACGCATTATTTAGTGAAGGAAGTAATGTTCATGTAATCAAAAGTCCTCCAGGTCTGGGGAAGACAGAAAAATATCTTGGTTTAAAGAATGTAATTATTGCTGTACCTAACCATGCTCTTAAAGCTGAAGTAGTAGAAAGAATAAAAGAAGCAGGCTACAAAGCATTTGCTACACCTGAATTTCCGGAATTGCCCGATAATCACTCAAAAGTGATTAATAAATTGTATCAAAAAGGGAACTGGAAAGGTGTTCAAATGTATTTGAGAAAAATTATTAATGAAGAAAACAATGCAGAAGTAATTGCCTATTTTAATGAACTAGAGAACATGAAACATACCGAAGACACTATTGTCACTACTCACGAGCGATTGTTGCACCTTAATGACCTTGGGAACAACAAAACAGTAATCATTGATGAGGACATAACTTTCTCGCTTCTAAGGCAAGATTCCGTTTCATTAAGAGATTTAAGTAATCTGGAATCTGAATGCTTTGCAACCGAACTATACAATCAGTATAGGGTTCCGTATGAGTTTGCTAAGTCTGCTGAATATGGGATAATCCATAATATGCACAAATGTGGACTTTATGAACACCATATGATTCATAATATTGTATATTCCAGCAAGTATATCGAATCTAATGTGCTTGACTTCCTTGATTGCGACTCTTTCATTAGGATAGGAGGTGAAACACAAAAGACAGATATCATCTATTATATGAAAAAGCGGACTCTTCCTGACACAAAAATTATCATGTTAAGTGCGACAGCCAATGAAAGCATATGTAAACTTTTGTTTGGTAATAGACTTAATTTTTATGATGTTGGGAATGTTGAAAGCAAAGGACAGCTTATTCAATATCCTCAAAAGAGCTACAGTAGATACAGTATTGAGAATAACCCTGAGTCGATTGAAAAAATTAAACCCATCATCAGAAATCAGCCTGTGATAACATTTAAGAAACACACGAAGCATTTTAATGACATAGCTACTACTTTTGGCTCAGTTACTGGATTAAATAAATACTCTGGAGAAAACATTGCTGTAGTGGGAACACCACATATTAATCCAATAAGGTATCTGTTATTTGCTCATGTACTAGGAATTGAATTTAATGATAATGATTGTGAAATGAGTTATCAGCTTGTTCAGTATAATGGCTATGAGTTCCGCTTCCAAACTTATAAGCAAGAGTCATTAAGAAATATTCAGTTTTACTTTATTGAGAGTGAGATAATTCAGGCTGTCGGGAGGGGAAGGATACTGAGAAACGAATGTACTGTCACACTATTTTCAAATTATCCAGTTCCCGGTGCAAAGTTTAAGTATTTGAACAATACTAATGCTCTTATGGCTTCATAGTATTTATTATACCTCTATAGACAAAAGTGGAAGGTGTTAAAAACACCCTCCAATACATATGTATTCTAGTTATCGCTCATTATAGTGTATAGTTCCATTCTCTAGCAACTCATTATCAACCACATATCCGATTAAATCCTCTAAATCGCATAGTCCTATTGAATGGAAGAATACCTTAGCAAGCAATTCATCTGGCAGTTTGTTTACTGGCCCCTTTAACATCAATGTTGCATATCCACCGCAGAATGAAAGTGCGCTTGTGAAGCCGTATCCTAAAATCATGCCTGTTCCAAGTTCTCTTAACTCATTAATTATTGTGTTTTTATCCATATGTACCATCCTTTCATTCTATCGCATTTTAAGATATGTGCCATTACAAGCTATCTGTTCTAGTGGATTAAACCTATCAAAGTCCTTCTGCAAGTCATCCGAAAACATATTCACATATTCACGAACAATATCCATACTGCTATGTCCTAGTAGTTTCTGTAATCTAAAAATGTCACCTCCTGCAAGTATCCAGTTCTTCGCAAAGGTATGGCGGAAAAGATGAATGCTTGTCTTACCTACTCCCCTCTTGATGTTGTACTTTCTTATGGAATGCCCTAAAGCATTAGATGTAAGTTTTTCCCCATATATGCTACAGAATAGATAATCAGTCAATTCCCCCTTTCGATACTGTATATACTCAGCCAAAACTTTATTTAATGTCTTGCTTAATGGTACAACCTGTTGCTTTCTATTCTTTGTCTTTTCCAGCATAATCACACTATTTTCAAAATCAATGTTTCCTATCCTCAGATTAATCACTGTGTTGAGCCTATTCCCAGTGGACAATAGATAATTGATTATTACCCAATCTCTGTACTCTGTGAAGATACAGTGCTTTATGTCCGGCTTTTTCAAAAGCAGTCTTAATTCCGCTTCTGTATAAGTCTCCTTTACATTCTTCTCAGACTTTACTAATTGAATCTTGAACTCTGGTACATGCTCAGTCTTCATGAAGTAATATAAAATCGCTCTAAGCCCTCTTAATGATGAATTGATTGATACACTATTGAAGCCGGTATTCGTTTTTAGAAATAAGATATAGTCCTCAACTGTTTGTTGTGTTATGTTGGACAATAGCCCTTCTTCAGGGTAGAATTTACAGAAGCGGGCTAAACACTCTTCATAAAAATCAAGTGTTTTCTCTGATAGATTCTTTACTCTGCAATACCTATTGAACTCCTTAAAGCCTTCACTGATAGTCTTTGTCTTACTGCTAGGTGCCGTTAGTTTAATCCTCATTTCTTTCTTCCTTTCATAGTAGATTTCGACTAATCAGAGAAGAAAACAAAAAATAAAGAAACCCACTGACTAGTCTATTTTCAACTAAACAATCAGTGAGTCTGCTTTCAACTTTTTATAGCTTTCAAATGGCTTTGAACCATTGCAATTACTTGGTTATGGTGTGCCCGGAGGGAGTCGAACCCACGACCTTCTGATTCGTAGTCAGACACTCTATCCAGCTGAGCTACGGGCACATTTCTGTTTGTTTTGACGTT
>NZ_JAWLCK010000104.1:0-9318 GCF_041687175.1 Lutispora sp. | reverse complement strand
AATATCTTTAATATGAAGCAGAACCTGTGCCATAAAAATATAATCAGCACGAATATCGGACAGGGCTGCTGTTTCAAAATCAAAACACAAAGTACTTGCGTTACGGATATTTGCATTGTGAATTTTCTGTTTTACCTGATCGATCATATTCTGTGATGAATCCAAAAAAAGGACTGATTTAAATTCATTCAGCAAGTTCAGCCCAACGAGGCCGGTTCCACACCCAAAGTCAATGGCATTCTTGGATTTTGCATCAATCAAATATTCTCGTATGGCATCAGCGGATACTCTTGCGATTTGGATTCTCTCTGAAGTATCATACTTATTCGCTATCATTTCAAATTTATCAGTATTTCCCACTGCTTTACCTCCATTACTTTTTTCCCACTAAGATTATATTACCTGCTAATAATTCATAAATACCGGCTTATAGTCATCAGGCAATTCCTCTTCACTTAGGAATTTAAAATTTTCGTCATTCAGTATTGGAATAAATACTTCAAATGGTATCCTTGAAAACTCACAGGCATAATCGCTTGCTCCGAACCACCTGCCCTCTTTACTGCTCAGATTAAGACCTCTGGAAAACTTTGTAAAGTTCGAACAATCATGAACCGCCAGATCCCAGTTTTCTTCATCGGCTATTTTCATAAATTTCAGTGTCAGTTCCCTGCTCCAAATTGGGGATATATAGCCATGCCTTGAAATATACATGTTTTCCCCGCAATAATTGTTTATATTATTCTCATTTAAATGTAATTCTGCACAATTGATAAAATCAAGTTTTGTCTCCAGTATCCGCTGTTTTTTCTTTAGAAATACTTCAAAAAACTCAGGAGTCATTGGAGTTTCAATACCTACATTTTTGATATACTCTTTTGCTATTCCGATGTTTTCAATGACCCTGTCTGAGCAATTGGAAGCACCCAGGTTGAAGCGTATCTCGCTGAGACCGGCTTCACCCAATGCTTTCAGCGTCTCTTTTCCAGCTAAAGTGCCGTTTGTGTATAAGTGTTGATGAATCCCTGCCTCACTGAATTTCTTTATAACAGGGTAGTATTTTTCGATTTCCATAAATGGCTCCAGATAGACATAGGAAATGCCGGTGGGCTTCTGATGCATGGAAAGGAGTAAATCTATATCCTTCTCATAGAATTTAGTGCCCCCGATTTCCCACATTCCTTCGCCAATTGGAGGTATATGTTCCAGTTGTCCATAATTATAGCAGAACTTACACTCCAAGTTGCATTTGTTTGTTTTCCTTATTGCAGAGAGCCCGGTGCCCGTTAGGCAGGAACGGCATCCACCTGGAAACTTATTATCTTTCCCCACATAAAAGGTTCTATTCTCAAGAGTTTTCAAACCTCTGATTTCAGACATTAACTTATCATTTCTATGATCAATCGCTGCCTCAATCTGTGCAAAGGTGGAATAAATGATCTCCTCATGTTTTATACTGATTTCCTCTTTTTCAGGCATTTGCGAGAAGAAATCAAACCACATCAACGCATCTATCTTTGAAATTTTCAAAACATATCCTCCTCTAATAATCCTACTGAATATCAAATAATATCTTCTTGTATGCTCTTTGATGTTTCGTTTTCCCTTGAACCATATGCTCATGTTAACATACTATTTCCTGTGTAGGCAACAGCATACTTCTGTTTGGTTCGAGAGGGTAGAGTGTCTTCTATTATTTATTTAGTTCCTTTGTTATCAGTGACAATGATATATATAGTGCCTGAATCATTTTCCTCGTAAGAGTCAATTGGGGAGTACCCTCCTTTAGCTTTTCCTGTGCCTTTTCGCACTTGCTGATTGTTGAAGTAATTGGAGGAAGCGCTTTCTCTAAATCTTCTTTGTTGAAACTAACCGTTGAATGATCTCCTTCCAATTCCTTTGCAACCAGTGATGATGCTATATAGAGGGCCTTAATCCTATTCCTTGCCAGCGATGCTTGCGGAGTACCTTCTTTGAACTTATTCTGAACCTTCTCAGACCTGCTGATCATTGAGCTTATTGTTAATAGAGCCTGCTCCAAATCACCTCTGATAAAATTATCCATAACTATACCTCCCTTCAGAACTAATTGTGAAGTGCCAGACACTATTTGTTCTATTGTATCTCAGCCATTCCTTCCTGGTAAAAAGTCAGCTTTTGGGAAAGCAGCGGTATAATATCCTCTATTCTCTCTTTTCCATAATTCATCACGCCAAACATAGCGATTTATCAGATCAAGGGTAAGGTTATCTGCCATACTTCCCAAAGTCAGCTTATAGTATCGGGTGGTTATACTTGGAGAATAAACACCGCTTTTATCTCCCCACATTTCACCGTTGATAATCCCATGTTCATCAATTTCATACTGAACAGGTGCCATCAGGCTCCAATCGAAGCTAACCCGATTTGCCCAATCAACTTTTTTGTCATGATAACTTGTTTCACGCATAAGATTAGGACTTTTTTCTATTTCTGCAAGCCTGATAATCGGCAGATATGTATTGCCTTCCGGAAGTGTATAATCTTCGCTTTTAGCAATACCAACAAATGGTATGATGATTGAAAACAATGCAATAGGTAAAAATATACCTGCCGATATCCCACCCAACAATCTGGCTTTTCTATAATCCTCGTTATGATTGATATCTGTGCCCCGGAGCAGAGATTGTTTTAGATTTCTAGTTATCCTATAGTTGCGTATTGCAGAATAAAAAATATGCAGTTCAACAATCATAAGGAGCATTTGCTGGGTGAATTGGCCTTTTATCATATATAAATAGAGCTCATCGTTAAAGCAATAGATACTTATCATAAGTCCCAAGAACAGCAACATTGCAATCGATAGGGTGATTAGATTATTTCTAAGCCGAATATTCAGCTCTGACAGGGAAAAACCTTGCTCAATTGGGTCAGTATGCAACTCAGTGGCACATGATTTCTCATTAGCAGAAAAAACATAGAAATAACCATTATTTGCGATAAAGTTCCAACCACAGTCTTTATATACATCAAGTTGTTCCTGTGAAGGTGCTTTCTCAAGATAATCAATTCTATATTTGGTTTTCTTTGGTTCTCCTTTTTCAAAGCTTACAAACAAATGCCCAAATTTTTTTAAATGCAAGCCTTTACTTGCCATAGCAGAAAACCAGCTTTCATTCCTGCCAATAGCATATATATCATCAAGCATAAGTCTTTTTACTACCTTGCCCATCTACAATCACCCCTCTAATATCCTTCCATCCCGAATCATGTCTTTTAACCTTTCATATTCCGCTTCCAGGGCAGCTCTGCCATCTGCTGTGGTCGCATAGGTCTTCCTTCTGCCATCATCATTTAATATTTCGATTAAGTTGTCCTTTTGCAGCCTTGTGAGAACGCCATACAACGTTCCCGGCCCCATCTTTATCCGTCCATTTGATACTTCTTCTATTGCAGCCATTAACTGATAGCCATGATTGGGGTTCACTAAAGCCAAGAGTATATAGTACATTGCTTCTGTCATAGGACTTCCTGAGTAGGACACATTAACCCTCCTCACATTATTATGTCATGCGATATATCGCATGACATAATAATACTCAAGAAACCTTTATTTGTCAATCAGCAGAATATCTGAAGTAAAATTCCTTTAAAGCAAAACCGGATAAGTGTAACAACCTTAAAGTTGCACTTATCCGGAATCTGAATAATTCTTTCTATTTTACACCACCGACCTCTTATTCTGTGCAAAATATGTCAACAGGACTGCTATTGCGGAAAGTGCCATACAGACTATGAAAGCAGCCATGCCGTACGATAATGGCATTCCAAGAAAATTGTACATTGTGCTCCCCCCGAATATTATGCCAAAAAGCGAAAGCGTAACAAAGTTAAAATCAATCAATGGCCAGATCATCTCATAAATGCTGTCATTAAGAAAGCCCATCATACTAAATGTCAGTATGAATAGAATGCTCAATCCGAACACAGATGTCTGGTTTTTAGCCCATGCAGAGATAAGGCAGACAGCCAATCCAAAAACTACTGCGGCAAGCATCGTCCATAAAATACCTAAGAGAGCCATACCTCCGACTGTTGTATCAATCGATGTTTGTCCAAATGCTTCTAAACAGCGGGCAGGCGCATCAAACCCGGCTATATTCCCGTTTGCAATAAAAGCTCCAATGAAATTTCCCGAGAAATATACAGCCGTCAAAATAGCAGAGGTCGAACAAACACTTAACAGCTTTGCAGTTACAATTTCCCGCCGGCCTTTAAGTGAGCATAGTATAATACCGTTCATATCGTCCTTTATTTCTCTAGTAAAAACAGGGGCTATGAAAAACGCTAATACCATTAAAAATAAAAATACGACTCTTGATATATCAAAGGAAGCGAAAAAATTACCCCAAAACTGTTTGTTGGCAAAGACTGGTTCACCATATAAAAGCTCTGTTTCTAAACGTTTTTGGTAATACTTGTATTCGTATGAGTCCTCTTGATTCTTGAGTGCTTCCAGTTTTTCTTCCAAAGGATAAACACCTTTGATATCTGATTTGTCTTGAGGTTCCGGACCATGCCAGTATTCGTAAACTCTTTTGCCAAAATTCCCATAGTCATAGTGAAACTTCATCACAGGATTGCGGAATAAATACACCATAAACAAATCATTTTCCCCCTTGCCATATTCGGCTTCATGGCTTGCTCTGGCAGTTTCCGATATCTGCTTGGACTCTGCCAGCTGTTGGGGATTTAATATGCCGGAGTATTTTTTGACAAGATTTAGATATTCCTGATAGCTGCTGCTGCTTCGCATTTCAAAAACAACACTGCTTGTAAGCAGGCTCATAAGTGTAAATATGATGAAGGTCGCCGCCAAAAGGATTAGTCGGTTTTTATTAAAGATCAGCTTCTTCATTTCAAAGTAAAACAATTTCATATGGCATCTCCTTTCTCTTGATTAAACTCATAGAGATAAGCATCCTCAAGGGTTGGCGCTGCAGATGAGGCATCAACTGACGGTTTTGTGTCCGACACTACCCGCACTTCCAGCTTGTCGCCTATTGGTATGACATTGCTGATGATATGGTCATTTTGATATTCTACCAATTCATCTACTGTCATTTTCATCAACCAGACCTTTCCCGCTATTGCGTCCACAAAACTCTGCGTACTTCCCATTCGCCCCACTTTTCCGTCCTTTATCATAACTGTTTCCTTTGCTATGCTGTCAATATCTGACACGATATGAGTGGAGAGGAGCACCGTCCTGTTACGGGAAAAAATTGAAACAAGATTGCGGAACTTGATTCGCTCATGGGGATCAAGTCCTGCGGTAGGCTCGTCCAGAATCAATATCTCCGGATCATTGAGAAGTGCCTGCGCAATACCCAGCCGCCGCTTCATTCCTCCTGAATAGTTGACGCACTTGCGATTCAAATCATCTGCTAGATGGACCTGTTCAGTAAGATCCTTGATTCTTGAATCTGCCGCTTTTCCTTCAAGACCTTTCAACGCCGCTACAAAGCGCAGATAATCAAGTCCAGAAAACTCCGGATAAAAATCCAACGACTGTGGAAGATACCCGAGTTTTGACCTATATTCACGATCGCTGGGCTTTTTGTGTTTGCCGTTTACCATAACCTTGCCTTCGCTTGCTTCCATAACCCCGACTAAAATACGAATAAGAGTGCTCTTGCCTGCTCCGTTAGGACCCAGCAGGCCATAGACGCCATTTCCCATTTCAAAGCTAACGCCTTTTAAGGCTTGTTTTTTACCGTAGTTCTTACTGATATTCTGAATTGTCAGTTTCACATTAATGCCTCCTTTTGCTCTGATAAGCTTATTATAGGAGGAATTTCTAAACTTCCGGATGACAAGATATAAACATTATATAAACTAAGAAGAAATATTTTGAAAACAAAAAACCATGTGGATATCCACGTGGTTTTATACTACAAATATATTTATTATACTTTAAGTCGATATCCTGCCCCCCATACGGTTTCTATTATCTTTGGTACGGATGGGTCATCCTCAATTTTCTCTCTTATTCGATTCACATGTACCGTCACGGTTGCGCTGTCACCAGTATAATCATATCCCCATATTTTTTCAAAAAGCTGTTCTTTTGTAAAAACTATATTGGGGTTCTCCGCTGGGAATAATAAGAGCTCAAACTCACGGTTGGGTAGTTTGATTTCGGTATCTCCTTTGTAAACCATCCAGCTTTTGGGCAGTATCTTTAAGTCTCCAATGACAATCGTATCATCTTTGTCTCCTTTTGCGGAGCCTGTCAGCCGCTCATAACAGTTCAGATGGGATTTGACTCTGGCAACCAGCTCGGCAGGATCAAAGGGCTTGGCAATGTAATCATCCGCTCCCAGGCCAAGTCCCCGAATCTTATCGGCAGTTTCTGTGCGGGCTGTTACCATTAGGATAGGAATATCAATTTTATCCCTGATCTGCCTGCAAATATCATAGCCATTTTGTCCGGGTAACATTAAGTCAAGCAGGACCAATGCATAACCACTTTTTTCAAGTGCCGCCAATGCTTCCTGCCCATCAGCTATGATTTCTGTTTCAAAGCCGTTTATCTCCAGATAGTCCTTTTCCAGCATGGCAATCTCATTGTCGTCTTCTACTATGAGTATCTTTCTCAACAATTCTCCTCCTTTACATGCGGAAGGGAAATTATAATTTGCAGCCCGTTATCATTCTTTGCTGATACAAAGCCGCCATGAGCTTCCACGATATATTTCACAATATATAGGCCAAGTCCGCTTCCCGGACTGCTTGGGTAAGCATCAGGGAACACCTGCGGCCAGCCTTCGCTGTTTTTGGTGCTGCGTGCCGCATCACCCCACCAAAATCGCTCAAACAGATGAGGAATGTGTTCTTCCGGTACCCCTTGACCATTATCGGCAAACAACAGGTTTTCCATTCCATGATCACGCCATACGGAAATCCGCAGACGAAGAGGCTCAGTATTTGCGTATTTTACCGCATTTTCTGTCAGATTGAGCAATATGCGGTACATCTGCTCTGTGTCAATTTCTACCATATGCTGGACAGATGTAACATTTACAGTCATCTTTATGTTCCTGCTTTCAAACTCGTCGCTCATATTTTCGGCGAATCGGCGGACAAAGTCTCCCAAATCCTCATGTCCAAGGGATAATGATAGATTACCTGTTTCCATGCTTGAGTAATAGAAAAGCTTTTGTAAAAGCACATCCATATCGCATGCCTTTCTATATGCAATGGAGAGGTATTGCTCCCGTTTATCCGCGTGTTTGCAACACCATCACGCAAGCCTTTGATATAACCTTTGACAGAGGTCAGCGGGGTCCTGAGGTCGTGGGAGATACCGGCAATCAAGTCAGTTCGGGCTCTTTCATAAGCAGCGTTTTTTTCCCGTTCTTGCATCAGATGCTCCTGCATCTGGTTAAACGCTGTGCAGACAGGTGCAAATTCATCCTTTCCTGCATATACTACCGGTTTGGATAAATCCCCTTTTTCAATCCGTTTCGCTCCCTCTGATAAAGAGTCCAACGGGCGAAGGATTCGCCATGCCATCCGGCTTGTGAAAATCTGGCTGAGCAGCAGGATAACCACAATGACGATCAGGCAGTAATTTATTAACTGCCATAACTCGTTAAGGAAATTCGGGTTGTCTGCCTCTCCTTTAACTGCAAAAATTGTGTATTTACCTTTTGCCGTAGCAGCAAAGGTCAAACCCTGGCATTTTCCCGCATGGATGTTCTGGTCAAGCTCCATCGGCTTTAGACCATTAATAATCCTACTTTGTGAATCACTCAGGGTAGAAAAGACCATGTTGTCGCCTTCCAGAGCAAACAGCTTATAACCATACTTGTCGAGTTGAGTATTTAATGCGACCCAATCTTCTGCAGAAGCATCAAACCTATCGAGTATCTCCCCGCTATGAAATACATTTTTGTCCAGTACCTCCTTGCCATATGGACCTGGATACAAGAATACTATTATACTCAGACCGGCAATCAGAGAAAGAAGTGAAAGAAGCACCAGCAAAGCGCTTGATATCATAATTCGGTTAATTATCTTCATGGCTCGGCCTCCAATAAAAACAAATTTTCAACGGATTAATTATATCAGAGACATATAAACTAATAAGGGAGTATTTATAAACATTTTCTAAATTATTTTGATTTAATCCAGTATGAATTAATGAATACAGTTTCAAAACCCGGTTTTTGCATATTATTATGACTGGCAGAACCAAATTCTACGTCTGTATACAATTTCTCTATCCCAAACTCTTTAGTTTTATTAATAGCGCTTTTGGCTCCCCTTTTATAGCATTTCTATAGAGAGCCCTTAGTCTTCTTAGATGTGTCATACCCTAATTCATAATATTTGTTGTTATTGAATTCAAAACTCTTAATCACATCAAGTCCAAGCTTTTTTGTATGAGCTACATATGATCTATGATTAATCTGATTGATAAATGTAATTAAGATGGAGTACTTCTTACTCAATTGAAGCCTTGAAAATTCATAAATATTCGGAAGGACTTCAGAACCACGGTAATCCTTATGTATACAAATTGGGCCATATTGATACGAATTCTCCACAGAAAGTATTTGACCCAAATACTCAGTATTGGGCAGATCCTTTATCATATGCTGAAACAAAGGCCATGCTGACCAATATTGCCAGGATGCTGCCATGACATAAGCCGCAATTTTGTCTCCATCGCAAGCTATGGCAAGTCCGCTTTCTTTTTCAATAAGTTTCTTGAGCTGCTCTTCTGTAAACAACGTCGTTACAAATCCATCATTTTTGTCCTCTTCGGGTATTGTAGAAACATGATATCTTTGTTGAAGCTCTAAAACGCCTGAAATGTCTTCTACTTTTGCATTCCTATATATCATAATATCCTCTCCTTTCCTCACACGCAGCAGGGACGGTTCTTTTCACGCAGCAGGGACGGTTCTTTTTGCTTGTCTGGGTGTTATTAAACTATATCATATTACATAATTCAGATAAAGATAGGTTAACATTATAATTCCTAATCAGACAGCCATGCTACTGAGGGGTAAGAACTGAAAGTCCAATAAGTACAGTATTACCCGCTGTGAATACAATCCCATAGATTATTGTCAAGCGTGATTACTGTGGGCATCGTGTCTGGTATAATGTTCTTTGTGTCCAGTAATTGTGTTAAACAGTAGTTTCTTATGAAGAAGCAAAAAGAACCGTCCCTTTTGCTTGGTCCCTTTTGCTTTCTTCTTTTGTTTTTCTTGTTGCATTACATTACAGGTGATGTAAGAAGCGGATTCTGCTTCAATATACGGG
>NZ_JAWLCK010000103.1:0-9323 GCF_041687175.1 Lutispora sp. | reverse complement strand
CCCTGCAATATAATCTACTCCCATAGCCAAAAGTGTGAGTAGCAAAAATATTATAAGGGTTCCCCAACCTATGACTTGAAAACCAGTTGCCCATGCATAAACCAAAGTACCAATAAACACCAATCCTGTTCCCGGCAAACCAGGTATGAAAATGCCCAATACGCCAATTACTATCAACGCTGTGCTCACTATAAAATATACTCCGTTCACAGTCCTTTCCCCCTATAGCCATTTATTTTATTATACGCCCATAAGAGAAAAAAGTTTGCTGCCAAATAAAATCTCGATGAAAAATTTAAGCTCAGGCATATGCCTAAGCTTAACCGTACTGCGATATTTGTTACATACCTGCTGCTTGTTTTACTGCTTTCTGATGGGCTGCGTTGACCTTATTAGTTCCATGGGTACGGCTATTAAGAAAATGGATATCGAAATGACCATCCATATTGTTTCCTTTAATGGTATCTAAATTGGTACCTTTCCCGTAACCACCACTTCGACCGCTTACTGTAACATTTTTGGGCTTTGAATCCAATCCTGCATGAGGCATACCTGCCATGGATGCAGCTATTCTTCTCCCACCCGTCACAACAATTACAGGTCTTCTGTTCCAACTCCAGCTTCCACCATATATTGATTTCATTATTTTAGTGTCTTCCGCCGTCAAAGTCTCACAGTCAGCATGTCTGCTTCCATAGGTTCTCATTACGTTAAAGCTTTTGCCTGTCCATAAATCAATAACCTGTGCTTCTGCTCCCCTGTAGAATATCTTTGAAGCCTCTTTCCACCAATCTAACAATTCTCCGTATTTGCTATCGCTTGTAGAATCGTATGTATCTTCTTTACGATCTATATCCCCTCTATCTGTAGTCACTTCCTGCTTTGGGGCAAAAAGCTTTGCGGCTGTCTTAGGACCCATAATACCATCTGCAACTAACCCATTGTTCTTCTGAAATTTTTTCAATGCGGCTTTAGTCTTAGAACCTGCAATACCATCTATTTTACCCTCATAGAGGCCCAGGTTCTTTAATACAGATTGTACATCTTTCATAGAATATGAATTGGTGCTTCCTCTGCTTACACTTGTTGTACTGCTTGTCCCAATCTTTGCCAAAGCTTTTAGTGTTTGATTTCCTGCAATACCGTCTTGCTTTAGCCCATTTTTTGCCTGGAACTTTAATACAGCGTTCTTCGTCTGATTACCATAATACCCTGTTGCATTTGAATTAAGGTAACCCAAGGATATTAGCTTTGTTTGAAGCTCTTTCACAGAGTTTCCTGTACTTCCAACCTTCAATATGTCTCCAAAAACAGGAGTCACCATAAACAAAGCCAATACCACAAAAAATAATAATAACCTGCTCTTTCTCATACTACTCTCCTCTCCTACGCTTACGAAGTTAGTTGTCAGTTTCGGGCAGAGGATGTCCGTTCTCAAAATGAGACTCAGCTAACAGTACGGCTCCTTATAGTTTACATAATTTTGAAACTTAAGGCAATGGTAATTTACACCAAGAAGTGGTATTCAATCACTTAACATATTCAATTTTGGGAGGTCCAGGGTCATATCTTTTATAAAAATAAAAGCAGCCCCTAAGGGCTGCCAGGTAAATCTTTACAAGTATTAAGCTATTTTTGCACTTTTTTCTACAGTGGCTGGAGTTTTAGGAGCTTTTACATATACATTGTAATATGCAAATGGCACTATGATGGCACCACCGATTATATTGCCTATTGTCACTGGAATCAAGTTGTTGAGCCAAATCTGTCCCCAAGTTATTGGCGCACCTAAGTACATTCCTAAAGGTGCAAAATACATATTAGCTACGCTGTGCTCAAATCCTATGAGGACAAATAGCATGATGGGGAACCAGCAAGCGAATATTTTACTAATGATATCCCTTCCACCAGTAGCCATCCAAACAGCCAATACAACAAGCATATTGCATAGAATACCTCTTATTACTGCTGCTCCAAAGGGTATAGCAACCTTTGCATTTGCTATTCCTATTGCCTTTTCTGCAGCTGCTCCAGTCATAAGACCAGAGTTAGCAACCAATAGTGCTAATATTACAGAACCAACAAAGTTAGCAATATAAACTACTACCCAGTTTCTTAATACATCTTTTAGTTTATAATTGCCATTTAAGCAGCCAAGAATCATCAGGTTATTTCCGGTAAATAGTTCAGCACCACAGATAACAACAAGCATTAAACCTACCGGGAAAGCCGCTGCAAAAATAAATTTGGACATTCCAACATCAATATTGGCATAAGTTTGTCCGATAGTGATTGCACCTTGGCCACCAAATCCTATAAATACTCCTGCAAAAATCCCCAGTATGATCATCTGCATGATAGAAAGCTTTGTTTTTGCTACGCCTGCGTCAATCGTGGCTTGAGCAATCTCTTTTGGTGTAAGTAGTCTCTTTTCCATCATTAAACTCCTTTCCAAAACGATAATAATAATGCCTTCTACTGTCATTTTAACATTTATTTCACAATCCGTCTATAAAATTTATCATAATTTTAACAATCTTTGCTAAATTATAACCTCCAGTTCACCAGAATTTGGATCCATTAAAAGTCCATGAACATTAACATCTTTGGGAACGAAAGGAGATTCTGTTATCTTTTTTACAGTTTCTATCACATTCTGTCTCTCGTCTTTTAAAATACCTATCCATTGTTCAATATCCAAGGAATCAACTTTTTCTTTTGGAATACCTCTGGCAATCATCTTTTCCCTGACTTCTCCCGGGGTAAGCTTCGACATTCCGCAATCCTTATGGCCTACCACATATACTTCAGATAGCCCCATAAGCACTGTTCCCACAGTTATGCATCTGATGATCTCATCGCATCCGTCTCTTATGATGTTTCCTGCATTTTTGAGTATTTTGATATCTCCTCTTTTAAAACCCATGGCAGGCTCTAAGAGTTCTATAAGTCTGGTGTCCATACAGGTAAACACCATAACATCTCTTTGAGCATGACCGCTTATCGGTTTGTCAAGACCCTTTGCTTTTCTTTCTTCAACAAATCTTTTGTTGTGCTCCAAAATACTGTTTAACATAGAGACCTCCTTGCATTTTTTTTCTCATTATTTCGTTTGTTAATTATCAAATTAAGCCAAAGCCAAGGGCTCCAGCTTATTACCATATGATTAAGGGTATTCCTTAAATGCCACGAAATAACCACAAGGGTCACAGGTAGATATGAAGCATTCCCTGAAATGTTACCAAATTATCCTTTCCCTGCCTGTATATACATTCATTCTCTGGCCTCTAGCAAATCCTACTATAGTCATATTTAATTCCATTCCCATCTTCAGTGCCAGATCCATAGGCGCAGACCGGGATACAACAGTGGAGATTCCTCTTTTGCCTGCTTTTAAGAGCATTTCTGACGAAATCCTTCCGCTGGTCAGAAGAAGCATCTTGGAAAAATCTACATCTTTCATAAACGCTTCTCCCAGCACCTTATCCAAAGCATTATGTCTTCCTACATCTTCCTGAAAAAACAGAATCTCCTCACCTTGACTTAAAGCAGCACTGTGGACTCCACCAGTGCTTTGAAAAATCTGAGATTTTGCTGCAAATTCTTTCATTAGGTACAAAATTTTATCATAGCTTATCTTTAAGTCGCTATTGATTATACCACAGTTCATTGAATCATATATGTTGTAAAATATAGTACCTCTTCCGCATCCTGTAGTTAGCATTCTTTTGCCCATGAAATATTTAGCCATATCTTTTGAAGTTTTTGTCTTTACATAGGCTATGCCTTTAGATTGGTCTATCCTTATGGTACTAATTTCGTTTTTTGTCTTTATTATGCTTTCTGATAAAAGGAAACCTATGACTAAAAACTCTAAGCTGGCTGGTGAACATAATAATGTAACCAGTTCCTCATCATTAAGATATATAGTTAATGGATATTCAGTTACAACAATATCTTCTATTTCTTCTATGTTTCCTCTATCATATCTTGTTAATATTACTTGCCTGGTAAGCTCCATACATATCCTCCTGCTTCATAGCTCTGTAGATCATCAGATCCTTTTCCGTATTGATATTCATGAACATATTCCAATCGGGACTAAAGTTTCTGGCTTCCTCTTCTTCTATGTACAATACTTCTGCCATCCTGAGCAAACCGGAAATTTTCTTTTTTTCAGCCAGCATTCCTGCCTCTATCCTAGGAATCAAAGCTTTGCTATAAAAAGCATTAAAGGGTTCTATCCATTGGCCGTATTTAGTAATAACCGCTTCTGCTGTATACTTGCTTTCTTCTAACCTTTTGATCATGTATCTGATATAATCTTTATTAATATAGGGCATATCACAGGCTAATATATAATTGTACTGGCTTTGAGATTTCATAAGCCCTGCATGTATACCTCCTAAAGGTCCAAATCCTTTATATATATCCTCTATAATTTCAATATCTTTTCTACAATAGGCTTGTGGTTTATTGGTAACCAATATAACATTAGGAAATAATTCCTTTAAAGATTCTATTATGTGTTCGGTGATGCTTATTGAACCGATATCTATGAATTGCTTATCAAATCCCATGCGTTTGCTGTTTCCTCCAGCGAGAACTATAGCAGTATCTATTGAATACATATTATCACCCGATTCTGAAAATTCACATCTATTCATATTGTACAATAGGAAAACTCTTATTACAATGGAATAAGT
The DNA here is from genome assembly GCF_041687175.1 of Lutispora sp. NCBI lineage: Bacteria > Bacillati > Bacillota > Clostridia > Lutisporales > Lutisporaceae > Lutispora > Lutispora sp. The sequence continues at coordinate 4,617 of NZ_JAWLCK010000103.1, read as the reverse complement.
TAAATAAATAACAAAAATAGGGCAAGAGTGTTTACTTTACTCTTACCCTATTATTTCTATCTAAGAGAAGACAGCACTGCTGACTTACTGACTATTCCCTTTAACCTTTGATCCTCATCTACTACCGCAATTGGATATTTAGATTTAGCTGTTAACTGCAATATATCAACTATCAAAGTATCCCTAAGAATTGTATAGATTTCTCTATCAATAAGATCAGAAATAGGAATGTTTTCTTTTCTAGCCCGTATAGCATTATCTATAGAAATAACGCCTAACAGCTTCATAGAATCATCTACCACGTAAGCAGTAGACACATCGTTACGGCTTAATTCTTCAATGATATGAACCGGTGCATCCTTTTCCCTGACCATACATCTCGGTGTAATCATAACATGTTTAGCACTGAGAACCTTTGATTTATCTGCACTGTCAATGAACTTTGACACATACTCATCCGCAGGATTTAGTGACATGTTCTGTGGTGTGTCTATCTGAATAATCCTTCCATCCCGCATAATTGCTACAGTATCACCTAATTTAAATGCTTCATTGATATCATGAGTAATAAAAACCACAGTCTTTTGAAGTTTTCTTTGTATAGAAAGCAGCTCAAATTGCATATCTCTTTTTACCAGTGGATCCAAAGCGGAAAAAGGTTCATCCATAAGCAGCACTTCCGGATCATTGGCAAGAGCCCTTGCCAATCCAACCCTTTGTTTCATACCTCCTGACAAACTGCTTATAGGTTGATGCTCCCATCCTTCCAAACCTACTAAGGATATCATCTCTAAAGCCTTTTTTTCCCTTTCCTCTTTGGGAACTTTCTTTACCTCAAGACCATAGGCTACATTTTCTATAACTGTTCTATGATTCATAAGTCCAAAGTTTTGAAAAACCATAGATATTTTGTTGCGCCTTAAATCTAATAATTCCTTCTTGCTAAACTGATCTAAATCGTTATTCTGAAAATATATTTTCCCTGAAGTAAGCTTATTGAGCTTATTTAAACATCGAATAATTGTTGACTTTCCCGAACCGGAAAGCCCTATTATCACAAATACTTCTCCTTTTTTTATTTCAAAGGATACATCCCAAAGGGCCACTGTGACCCCTGTTTTTTTATAAACTGTATCCTTATCAGCGCCTTCCTTCATAAGCTTTATAGCTTCAGATCTATTTATTCCATAAAGCTTCGTAGCATTTTCTACTTTTATTATGGCTTCATCTTTCATTGCTGCTCCGCCTCCTTCCTTTTCACCAATCCTTGAGTGAGGCGGTCTAAAATAATAGCTACAATTACGATGCATATGCCTGGCATAAGTGCCTTGCCCATTTCTGTTCGATTAGTGGCTAAAAGTATCTCCATTCCCAGTCCGTTAGCACCTATCAATGCGCAGGTCACAACCATAGACATAGCCATCATAATGGTTTGGTTCACTCCGGTCATGATAGTAGGCATGGCTTGGGGTATTTGTACTTTCACCAAGGTTTGGAGATTAGTAGAGCCGAAAGCTTTTGCCGCTTCTACTACTTCTCCGTTCACATGGATAATACCGTGACTTGTCATTCTAATCATTGGCACAACAGCATATATGGTTGTTGCCATAAGGGCAGGTGTCTTTCCCGTACTAAATAACATTACCGCAGGAACCAAATATACGAAAGTAGGCATGGTCTGCATTAAATCCAGAATTGGTCTTATGATACTTTCTGCTCTTTTATTCATTGCAATAAGCACCCCTAAGGGGAATCCTAATATGACAGAAAGGATTACTGACGCAATTACAATGCTCAACGTTTCCAACATATGATCCCAAAGTCCGCAAGAACCGACAAATATCAGCATTGCACCATATAATAGCCCTACTCTTTTTTTTCCACTTATTCTCCAGCCAAGTATCATAACAATTATTATAAGGAGCCACCAGGGGATAATAGCAAGAAGCCAATTTATCCCCTTTATTGATGTGATTACAAAATTCCTGATTGCTGTAAGAATCTCTCTTTGTTCTCGGCTAAAAGATTTTATCCAAAGGTCAATGGTATCGCCTACATCAAACTGCCACTCCTTAGGAAAATGTAATAGATAATCCTTCAAACGCTCGTCCTCCTTTTTAGAGTGTATCAGTTAAGAGCTTCTCTAACTTTTTCAGCTCTTTCTGCAGGCAGCCATTCATCCAATAAGTAGTCATTTTCCTTTAAAAACCACTTCGCTGTTTCCTCATGGGTAGCTCCTGTCTCATCTAAATATGCCAAAGCTTCACTTATCAGTTGACTGCCTGTTTTATATTTCTGGAAGAATTCCAGAAGATCCGGAGCTTTTTCAGCAAATTTATTGCTGCTGACAATCTTTAGTTCTTGTTTAGGGAACTCACACTTGCCTTCTAAATATAGAGCCGGGTCGTAGGGTGCATCCTCCAAAAGAACCAAATCTAGCTTTCCAGTTATCCATGTTGGTTCATAACAATAACCTACCCACGGTTCCCCTAGATTATATGCTGAAGCCAATGAAGCAAATAATGCGGCTTCGCTGCCTAATCTCACATAGTTATATGATTCATCCAGTCCATAATACTCATACTTTTTGTACAATATCTCATCTGCCATCCATCCTGGAATTGAGCCAAAAATTCTTCCTCTTTCGGGCTCTTCATCGTCAGGAAATATGTGAGCATATTTCTTTAAGTCTTCTACAGTTTTGAGATCAGGTGCCATAGGCTCTATGCCTCGTTCAGGATCCCCTTCTATAACATATCTTGGAACATATAAACCTTGAGCACTATCTGGTACCAAAACACCTACATCTACGATGTCCCCATTGGCTACATCCTCAGGATATGTAGCTACATTATCTGTCCAACTTTCAATGTCTAAATCCACATCTCCGGCTATGATAGCCTGCCAGTTCATTGTGGAAGACCCTGTGGATACTTGAAAATCATAGTTATCGTATCCATTTAACACAATAAACTTAGCTATCTCGTTATGTAACATCTGGCTGTCCCAACCATTGTTTGTTACTGTTATAGTCTTAATTTCAGATTGTTCATTACTGCTGCAGCCTCCCAGTACTGCAGCTATACTAATTGCCAGCATTAGCAATAATGCAATACCTCTTTTCATAAATAACATCCCCCTTCACGATTTTAACTAACAACCTTTATATTATCATAAGGTTGTTACTTTAGTCAAATTAACTGGTCTAAATAAAAAAATACCTCCAGGTAGATAATCTAATTCTTAATTAACTAGACTGTCTACTTTGGAAGTATCATATCAAAGAATATCATATTATGTTGATTATTATATTTATAATGCTTTTTTAACAAAATAGGTACCTATATACCCTTTCAGGAGAATTCTCATCTCCAACAAAATATATGGAATCTCCTTCTATAAATACAGCATAGGGACCAGGTGACATTAGCAATTCATTGTTTCTTTTAATCGCTACTATGGTTGCTGAGGTATGGTGCCAAAAGTTTATATCGCTTATGGTTTTACCTAAAAATTTACATTTTCCGTCGATAAAAATTTCATATGGTATAAAGGGATTGCTAGCTTTAAAACGTTCTGTCTTATCCATAAGTATCCCGATCATTTCCCTCAGATTCTCATTCTCCTTGTTCTGACGTTCTATAGAGCCAATTATATCTCTTTTCAAGTCCTTCATAGTTTGAATATCTGTATACTGTCTAACATATTTCAAAGCTTTTTCGCAGGATTTGATTATTACTCCACTGCCCTTGGTGACTTCCACTATTCCCACGTCTGATAGAATACTTACAGCCCTCCTGGCAGTTTCTGAAGAAACACCATATTGGCTTGCTAAAGCTGAACGGGTATAAAGCTTATCTCCTACTTCATAATGCCCGCTTATAATCTTTGAAGAAATATCCAAAGCAATCTGCTGATATATAGGACTTGACAAGTCAATATTTTTATCCATTTGTTTCAACTCCTCATGCAATAAGGGTTTTTAATAAATTATACCATACTTTTAAAAAATCATTCCATCTAATAATGTTCTAATCAATAGAAAAAAAGGCGCTCCTACGAGCACCTTTTATATAATTTATATTAAACTGCCTTTTCTAAATTTACTGCACATACCTTGTATTCAGGTATCTTGCATTTCGGATCAAGAGCTGCATTGGTCAATGTATTAGCAGCGCCTTCAGCAAAGTGGAATGGTATGAATACCACTGAATCTTCTACTATATCGCTTACTTTTGCTTTTACTGTGATGGTTCCTCTTCTTGAAGTCACCTTTACTTTATCTCCATCATTGATGCCTAGCTTGGCAGCAGTATCAGGATTTATCTCTACATAGCTTTCCGGAACTTTCTTGTTGAGGCCTTCAACCTTACCTGTCATTGTCCTTGTATGATATTGATACAATACCCTGCCTGTAGTCAGGATCATGGGATATTCATCATCAGGCAATTCTGCCGGGTCTTTGTATTCTATACCCATAAATAGACCCTTTCCTCTTGAGAATTTGCCGCCATGGAGATAGGAAGTTCCAGGATGATCCTTGGTTGGGCAAGGCCATTGTATACCTTTATCTTCTATTCTCTCATAGTCTATGCCTGCATAGGATGGTGTTACTGA
>NZ_JAWLCK010000102.1:0-9367 GCF_041687175.1 Lutispora sp. | reverse complement strand
GGGAGTTATTGCTCCTATAGCTGCAGACCAAGGCCATCCACAAATTTCTGCTGCTATTATCAAAACACCATTTATGCCTGAGCCTGTTATCAACTGACCCATTTTTATAAACTGAAACACTAAAGCTATGGCCAGTAATATGGCTGCCCTCGTCAATGTCCTTGTTTTTTTATCCATCCTGTTCTATATCCTTTCCCTCTTTACATAATGGGTATGAAGCAGATGATGTGCTTTGTGTCCATTTGCTTCCCCAAGATATTCATCATACAAAGCTTTAATTTCAGGGTTTTTATGAGATTTTCTCATTGGCATAGCTTTATCTATATCATATAACCCCTGAGCTCTCAACCTGCATACTTCTTCAGTCTTTTCCTTATCCATTATAATTGGCTGTCCGCCTCCATTTATGCAACCCCCAGGGCACCCCATTACTTCTATGAAATGATAATCAGCCTCTCCATTTCTTACTCTTTCCAATAATTTTCCTGCATTGCCGGTTCCATGGGCAACAGCAACATTAACATCTAGATCTCCTATCTTTACAGTCGCTTCCTTTATTCCTTCCAAGCCTCTTACAGGAGTATAATCTATATTATCCAGATCTTTACCTTCCAATATATCTGCCACTGTCCTTAAAGCAGCTTCCATAACACCGCCTGTTGCTCCAAATATAACCGCTGCCCCTGTAGACTCACCCATCACTTTATCAAATCTATCATTTTCTAAAGCTTTAAAATCTATCCCAGCCTCTTTTATCATCTTAGCCAATTCCCTTGTAGTCAATACCGCATCCACATCTCTCAATCCGTCTACAGTCAATTCTTCTCTACCTGATTCAAACTTCTTAGCTGTACAAGGCATTATTGATACCACAAATATTTTATTAGGATCAATATTCATCTTTTCTGCATAATAGGATTTTGCTAAAGCTCCCAACATCTGATGAGGGGATTTACATGTTGATAAATTGTCAATAAAATCATTGTGGTAATGCTCACAGTACTTTATCCAACCAGGAGAACAGGATGTTATCATCGGGAGCTTCCCTCCGTTTTTTATCCTGCTGATGAGTTCTGTTCCTTCTTCTATAATAGTCAAGTCTGCTGCAAAATCAGTATCAAAAACTTTATCAAACCCTAATCTTCTTAAAGCAGAAACCATTTTTCCTTCTACATTTGTGCCTACCGGCAATCCGAATTCTTCACCCAATGCAACTCTAACAGCAGGTGCAGTCTGGGCGATTACATAAAGTTGGTCATTCTCTAAAGCTTCCCATACTCTATCTCTGTCATCTTTTTCTCTAAGGGCACCTACAGGACATACCTTTATACATTGACCACAGTTAATACAGGCAACTTCAGAAAGGCTTCTTCCATAAGAAGTTGTTACTGTAGTGTTTACACCCCTATTTGCAAAGTTTATAACGCCTGTACCTTGAATATTTTTGCATATACTTATACACCTTCCGCAGAGTATGCACTTATTCTGATCCCTGACTATTGAAGGTGATGCCATATCAACTTTATATTCGATCTTCTCACCTTCGTAATCTACAGCATCTATGCCTGCTTCCTCGGCCATCTTCTGTAGCTCACAGTTCAGGTTTCTAGAACATGTGAGACATTCCCTTTCATGTCTGGCTAGTATAAGCTTAAGTACGGTGGTTCGAGCTTCTCTAACGGCCTTTGAAGATGTCTTTACCTCCATGCCTTCTGCAACAGGAAGTACACAAGCAGCCTGCAAAGACCTTGCTCCTTTAACCTCAACAAGACACATTCTACAAGCTCCAACTTCATTTATATCTTTTAAAAAGCAAAGTGTAGGAATATTAATGTTTAAACCTTTTGCTGCCTCCAAGACTGTTGTACCTTTGGGAACCTGGGTCTTGATACCATCAATTGTCAGGTTTACCATGTCCATTATGCTTATCCCCCTTATAATAAAGTAGAAAAATAAAAACTCCTTGTAAAAGGAGTTTTTCACAAACTTAACACTACTATATACCAATTATAAAGTATACAGCTGATACTACTCCTTTCCAAACACAGGAGGCATGAACATTTCTATCCACACCCATCGATCTGCAAGCCATAGATAACTCCTTAGGTTTACAGATTCGGAGTTATTCAATTAATTATCATCTTGCATTGCATATATGTATATTGTTAAAATTATCACATTGTCATAAATTATTTTACTACTTCTATCGTGTTCTGTCAAATATTTATTCTGTGGTTGCGTTTTTATTATATGGACAGTCACTTGTATAAGGTACTCCTACTCTTAGCTACATGAAGTGCTTTTATCAGAGCCGGTAAAGTAAAAATCCCCAGATGGACTTCCAGACTTTTTTACCATATGTATATCGGATATGAACATCTCATTATCCATATCCTTGCACATATCATAGATGGTAAGGGCTGCAGCAGATACAGCCGTCAGGGCTTCCATATCTACTCCACTCATTCCATAGGTTCTTACTATGGCAGCTATATCTATTTTGCAGTTTTCTCCATCTATTTTAAAGTCCAAATCCACACTGAAAATATTGCTTCCGTGATTCATGGGTATTATGCTGGAAGTGCCCTTTGCACCCATAATGCCACCTACCTGGGCTACAGATAGCACATCTCCTTTTTTTATCTTTCCTTCTTTTATGGCTCTCAGGGTCTCCTTTTTCATATAGATAGAGCCTCGAGCTATGGCTTCCCTTATGTTTTCATTCTTTTCAGATATATCCATCATCCTGGTATAGCCTTTTTTATTTGTATGAGATAATCTTTCCAAAGCATTTACCTCCAATTTATACTTCTACCTAATATTATACTTCTTGGAGGCAATAATACTATATAAGAAACCAAAAAAATAGCTGCGTCAAATAACGCAGCTATTATCTATCTTAGTACATTCCCATGTCTCCGCCCATTCCTGCTCCGGGCATTGGTTTTTCTTTTTCTGGAAGATCTGCTACAACGCTCTCAGTTGTAAGAAGCATTGAAGCGATGGATGCAGCATTCTCAAGTGCTGATCTTGTAACCTTTGTTGGGTCAACTATACCTGCTTCAATCATGTTGACATATCTTTCATTCAATGCATCAAAGCCTACTCCTGCTTCGCTGTTCATTACCTTTTCAACTATTACAGAACCTTCAAGTCCAGCATTCTCTGCAATCTGTCTCACTGGTTCTTCCAAAGCTCTTCTTATGATCTGAATACCTGTCTTTTCATCTCCATGAGCATCCTTTAATAATTCTTCAACAGCCTTTATAGCATTTACAAGAGCAACTCCGCCGCCAGGTACTATACCTTCTTCTACTGCAGCCTTTGTTGCAGCAAGAGCGTCTTCGATTCTCAGTTTTCTTTCCTTAAGTTCTGTTTCTGTTGCAGCACCAACTTTGATAACTGCTACACCGCCAGCCAATTTTGCAAGTCTTTCCTGAAGCTTTTCTCTATCGAAGTCGGAAGTAGTTTCTTCTATCTGAGCCTTAATCTGTTTTACTCTATCTTTTATTTCCTTAGCATCTCCAGCACCGTCAACGATTATAGTGTTTTCTTTCTGAACCTTAACCTGTCTTGCTCTTCCTAGTTGCTCAAGCTTTGTCTCTTTAATATCTAAGCCTAATTCTTCGGATATTACCTGTCCGCCAGTAAGTATAGCTATATCATCAAGCATTGCCTTTCTTCTGTCGCCAAAGCCAGGTGCTTTAACAGCAACGCAAGTAAATGTTCCTCTTAATTTGTTTACTATCAATGTAGCAAGAGCTTCGCCTTCGATGTCTTCAGCGATTATCAAAAGCTTCTTGCCCTGTTGAACTATCTGCTCCAATACTGGAAGAAGATCCTGGATATTTGATATCTTCTTATCAGTTATAAGTATATAGGGCTCATCAAGTACAGCTTCCATCTTTTCTGTATCTGTGATCATGTAAGGAGATACATAACCTCTGTCAAACTGCATACCTTCTACAACATCCAGAGTTGTACCGAAAGTATTTGATTCTTCTACAGTTATAACTCCGTCCTTGCCTACTTTTTCCATAGCTTCGGAAATGATTTCTCCGATGGATTCTTCTCCTGCTGATATGGAGGCAACCTGTGCTATAGCAGATTTATTTTCGATTGGCTTGGAAAACTTTTTGATTTCTTCTACCGCAGTAGCTACAGCCTTATTGATACCCTTTTTCAATACCATTGGGTTTGCTCCTGCAGCAACATTCTTCAAACCTTCTCTTATTATTGCCTGAGCAAGCAATGTAGCTGTTGTTGTACCATCACCTGCTACATCGTTTGTCTTTGTTGCAACTTCCTTAACCAATTGAGCTCCCATATTCTCAAAGGGATCTTCAAGTTCTACTTCTTTCGCAATTGTTACACCGTCATTGGTGATAAGGGGAGAACCGAATTTCTTGTCTAATACAACATTTCTTCCCTTGGGTCCTAATGTTATCTTAACTGTATCTGCCAGCTGATTTACTCCTCTTTCAAGAGCTCTTCTTGCATCTTCGCCAAACCTGATCTGTTTTGCCATTTATTTACCCTCCCTTATTATTCTACTATTGCTAATACATCGTTTTGTCTGAGGATCAAGTATTCTTCCCCATCAATCTTAACTTCTGTGCCAGCATATTTAGAGTATATTACTCTGTCGCCAACCTTTAATTCAAGGGGTATCTTTTTACCGTCAACTAACTCTCCTGAACCAACGGCCAATACTTCGCCCTGCATTGGTTTTTCCTTTGCAGTACCGGGTAATACTATGCCGCTTTTGGTTGTTTCTTCATTTTCCAATACCTTAATAACAACTCTGTCTCCAAGTGGTTTGATATTCATCAATAACCCTCCTTAAGTTTTTATTATACAAAATTTGTATGTATCCCTTATTATTAGCACTCACTTAAGATGAGTGCTAATTACAATATAATAATAATTAATGGTTTAGTTCTTCGCAAATTTATAATTTCGCATTTTCTTGGGTTTTTTGGTCATTTTCTTCTATTAATTTAAATTATTGCTTAATTGCATTGTTTTTCTTTATTTATATTTGAATTTCCTTTGATTTCACAAAAAAAACAAAATGGTTATACTAAAAAAGGCTCTCTATCATTTAACTATTACAATACAAGCCTTTTTTAGTATAGCCAATAGTATCTAATTCATTCATTTTCTACAAAAAATATCCTCGTATATCTTCTCTATTTCTTCCACAGCCGCATTTCTGAATCTTTCATATTTGTCAATAAGCTCCTTGGCTTCCTTGGTAAGCTTTGAGCCTCCCCCTTTGGCACCCCCTATTTCCCTTTCCAGAAGTTCCATATTCAATTCTTCTTCAGCATTCTTTATAATATTCAATGCCTTTGAATAAGCCATTCCCATTTCACTTGCAGCCTTATTCAAAGAGCCTAAATTGTCTACGAGAAGCAAAAGCCTATAAGGTCCTTGCCCAAATACTTTATCGCCGTTATCATTTTTTATCCAGAGACTATATCCTGGTTTCATGCATCCAACCTCACCATCACATATTTTTCTCTATGCCTTATTATATCTATTTTACCATATATTCTGGTAAACATTTTATGGAGAAAAATATTATCTACATCTTTGGTATCGAATTCTGCCAGTATCTTACCGTCCTCCAAAAATATTATTTTATCGCAGTAGTTGAGGGCGTAATTTGGATCATGGAGGGTTATGAGCCCTACACGCCTTTCTTTATTTATCAAATCCCTTATACAGGATAGCATCATATGTCTGTTATTATAGTCCAATGCGCTGTCAGGTTCGTCAAAGAGCATAATCTCTGCATTCTGCATAAGGCTTCTGCATATGATAACAAGCTGCTTCTGTCCTTCGCTTAGTTGTAGAAAATTGGCATAGGCATACTTCTCCATGGACATCTTTTTCAGTATATCATAGGCAAGTTTCTTATGCTCCTTCGTAGGAGAGGCGAACATACCCAGATAGGGAGTTATGCCCATCAATACTACATCTATCACCTTGGTGTTATATATTATGCTGTTTCTCTGGGGCATAAAGCTGATATGCCTTGCCCTTTGCTTTTCATCAAAGGAAAAACAGTCCACATCCTTTATAATGCATTTACCTGATATGGGCTTTATAAGACCGCTGATTGTCTTCAACAGTGTGGTTTTGCCTGCACCATTGAGTCCTAAAAGAGCAGTCAATTCTCCCTGTTTTAATGAAAAGCTTATGTCATCCAATATTATTTTATTATCATAGCCTGCCTTTATATTTTCTATTTTTAATATATCCATATTTCCTCCTAATAACGACTCATGAGATATGCTAAATACGGTGCCCCGATAAAGGTGGTGAGAATGCTTATTGGTATTTCGCTGCCGGCTATACTCCTGGCAAGACAATCTGCAAAGCCAAGGAGTATGGCACCTATAAAGCCGCTTAATATGGTAGTACTGAAATCATTGGTTTTTCTTATCATCCTGGCTATGTGAGGAGCTATAAGACCTATGAAGGCAATTAGCCCTGTTATGCATATGATACTGGCCACTATCAATGTGGAAAATATGATTACAGCCCAGCGGGCTGATTCTACTTTTACTCCCAGGCTTTTGGCTTCTTCATCGCTTAAGGACAGTACATTTATCTTCCACCTGAGCAGAATAATACCAATAATTCCTATTAAAAATAAAGGCAACATAGTCAATACCTTATCAGCGGTGACGGATGCAAAGCTTCCCATAGCCCAAAACTCCATGGTTGCCAGCTCCTTCTCAGGATCAGCAAGGTATTTCATCATCATTATGACTCCCTGGGCAATAGAACCTATGACTATGCCGGCAAGGACAAAGGTAACCACCCCTTTTTCCCTGGACAGCTTAGCTAGACCCAGGGCGACAAAAACTGCCCCAACCCCTCCTACAAAAGCGCTAATTGCTACGCTCAGGGTTCCACCTGTTAAGAATATAATAGCTATGGCAGCACCTAAATTAGCTCCAGATGCCACTCCTATAATATCCGGGCTAGCCAAGGGATTCTTAAAGATTATCTGATATATGCTGCCTGCTATGCTAAGTCCTATCCCTGATATAATGACCATTATGGTCCTTGGGAGGCGGAGGGTATAAAAAACGGTTCTCACCATATCCTCCACTTCTCCCCCTGTAACAATACCAATTATATCTCTGACAGATATAGGGTACTTCCCAGTGCCTATGGATAGAAAAAATACAGACACAAACAGCACAGCAATGACTATGTATTTACCTATGCCCCTATCATTTATATTTTCAGGTAAACTTTCATCTCTCATTATTTTGTCAAATCCTCTTTATTAATCTCTATACCATAAAATTCTTTATAAAAATAAGCTGTATCCTCTGTGAATTTTTCATAAGGGTATTTATCTCCGTATAAAACGCTTGTAAGCCACATGGTGCCCAAAATACTTGATGGTACTGGTGAATCCCATGCTTCAAAGGCATCAGGCATCATATACACTTGACCTTTTTGCACAGCATTAACTGCTTTTAATCTCTCATCCTTTAAAATATCCTCCTTGGTATAAGCTGCAGATGGAACTCCAATTATAACATCCGGGTTATAGGTCAGAAGCTGTTCGTAGGAGATGGTTGCCCAATAGGTATCATCTATATCCGAAGCTACATTGATGCCTCCAGCAGCTTCTACCATAAAAGTTTGGTACATGTTCTTTGTTGCAGTGGAAAGAAAATCACTGTTTCCTCCTATATAAACTTTTGTCTTGCCTTCTTCCCCAATAAGACTCTTTATTTCTGAAAGTTTATCATCATAGTATGATTTCAATTTTTCACCAGTATTTTCTGTTCCTGTAGCTTTGCTTATCATATCTATGGATTCCTTTAGCAGATCCATATTCTCCGGGTTAACTGCAATTACATTTATTCCTAGTTTTTCGAGATTTTCCACCGCATCCTTCATTCTTATGGGCAATATTACCAGATCTGGTTCTAGAGCTATGCATCCCTCTAAATCAAAGTTCTTTGGACTGCCTACGTTTGGAAGCTGATTAAACTGAGGGGCAGCCAGTGAATAAATAGGTCTTTTGTCAGCACCTGTCTCTATGCCCACTACACTATCCTCCAATCCAAGAGCTATAAGCAAAGATGTGGTTATGTAATACACACTTACTATTCGTTCCGGCTTTTCACCGATAACTATTTCTCTGCCCAGATGGTCTGTTATTTTTATTTCGGTTTTTTCCTCTGAGTCAGATTCTGCTGGTACCTGTGTATCAGGAGCATTGACCTTTTGTGTTGTACAACCAGCCATAGATATTACCATGGTAAGTATAAGAAATAATGCTAAAATTTTTGTTGAAAACTTTTTAGAAAACATACTTCCACTCCTTTTGCTATATTCGTTATACTTTTATTTAAATAACGCTCTATTTATATATTACCATTAATACTGAAATATTCAAGTATAAAATCAGGATCTTTTCAAACATCATAAAGGCTTCCTATGGATTATAAAATATGCTTATTCAAATAGGCTTAGTGTTGTAATTGCCACGGTTTTCCAGTATAATGAACCTAATCATCAAAATTTGAAACAAGGAGGGATCTTCATGTCATTAAAGGAAGTATTGGCTAAATCAAAGAAAGAAAAAAAGAAAGCTAAAGCAATTGATACAGCAAAAAAAGTAGGAGTAGGTCTAGGTGTAGGTGCTGCTGTAGGAGCAGCCGCTGGTATTCTTTTTGCACCTAAATCTGGAGAAGAGACCAGAAAGGATATAGCAGATGCTGCCAAGAAAACTGCTCAAAGCGTTAAAGATAGTGCTGGTGAAGTAGGAGACAAGATATCCAAGATTGTTGAAGAAGGGAAAGAAAGAATCGCTAACATAAAAAAGGAAAAAGAAGAGGTAAATGAAGAGGTTGCAGCAGGAGGAGATAAATGCTGCGATGACCAGGAGGAATGCTGCGGCGGTTGTTGTGATTCCCAAGAGGAGGCTTAGATATGATTTCCTATAGAGATCTGGGTTTTGTAATACTGTTTTTGATAGCAGTAGGCTTAGGTATATATCTTTTCATTGTACTTAATCATCTGACCTCCATTTTAAAAAAAGTTAGAGAGATTTTGGACAAACACGGGTCCAATATTGACAAGACAATGGACAGACTTCCTTCCATCGCTGCCAATATTGATGAAGCAGCAGTTAATGTCAAGCAGGGAGTAGAAAAGGCTGCAGCCACGGTAGATGCGGTAGGAGATACCATATCTGAAACAGTAGTAGCTGTAAGTTCCGGTACTCAAGAGGCTGTAGAATATGTAAAGATAATAAGCGAGATAATAAAGGTATTGGTTAACACCTTTGCAAAAAAATAATACCCTCCGAAGGGTATTATTTTTT
>NZ_JAWLCK010000101.1:0-9389 GCF_041687175.1 Lutispora sp. | reverse complement strand
AGCTACTGCAGTAAAAAGTGCAGAGATAGGTAAAAAAACTTTGGTTATAAGCACCGATCCAGCTCATAGTCTTGGAGACTCCTTTGATATGAAACTAGGCAGTGAGCCAGTAAAAATCAAAGATAATCTTTGGGCTCAGGAGATTGATGCCATACACGAAGTGGAAGAGGGCTGGGGTAAGGTGCAGAAATACTGCACAGAGCTTCTTACATCAAAAGCAGTAAAAGATATAACAACCGAGGAGTTGACTATGTTCCCTGGAATGGAAGATTTGCTGAGCCTCCTTAAGGTACTGAAATATTACAAAGAAGATAGATTTGATGTAATAATCATAGATTGCGCACCGACGGGGGAAACTTTGGCTCTCCTCAGTTTTCCTGAAATGCTGAGATGGTGGATGGAAAAACTCTTCCCCATAAAGAAAAAAGTCATAAAGGTGGCAGGACCTGTTGCGGAATCTCTGCTTAAGGTTCCCATGCCTTCTGGAGAGGTAATGGATGAATTAGATAACCTGTATCATCAGTTGGATGATATGAAGAAAATATTTTCCGACAGAGAAATAACAAGTATAAGAATCGTTGTGAATCCTGAGAAGATGGTCATAAAAGAAGCCCAAAGAAGCTTCACTTATTTGAATATATATGATTTCAATGTGGATGCAATCGTTGTAAACAGAGTAATACCAGATAATGTTCATGATGATTATTTTATGGTGTGGAAAGACATACAGAAGAAGTATAAGGACGAGATAGTACAAAGCTTCCAGCCTATACCCATATACTACGCTCCTCTTTTTGAAACTGAGGTAGTGGGGATGAAAATGCTCAATAGAATGGCTGGAGAGATCTTTAAATCCGAAGATCCTACAGCAATAAAATACAATGGAAGAGCTCAAAGGGTTGATAAGGATGGAGAAGACTATGTGATGACAATAGAGATGCCTTTCATGGATAAAAGAGATTTAAATCTTAACCAAAAAGGAGATCAACTCATAATAAAGGCAGGCAGCATCAAGAGAAATATAGCTCTCCCAAGAACCTTGCTGGACTATTTCATAACAAAAGCTAAATTCGAGGATGAAAAGCTCAGAATATGGTTTGGTGGTGAAAAGAATGAATGAAACATTGATAAAGGAGCTTATTAAATACAAGATAAGGGCAGCAAATGAAATTATAAATTCAATGCCCTCGGGTGTGGCTGACGAAATTAGAAAATTAGGCAGAATAGTATTGGAAGGTATTGAGGAGGGATGCAAAAACCTAGGAGATACAAAGCCTGAAGGGAAAAATAAGATTAATAATATCGTTATAGAATAGAATATATACTGCTGAGATACCTTGACTATAATCACAAGTTTGGCCATAATAAAATCATAGTTTAGTTTAGACGAAGAATTCGGTTTATTAGCCAAATTCACTGCTGAGAGGTGCTGTAGTCTGTATGGCCAATGATCTGCTGCCTATAGATGAAAATAACTGGTATGTGCCTGTCTGGATGATTTGATTAAGAATGAAAATTCAAAGCCGCCACTCTCAAGTGACGGCTCCATCATTTCCGCCCAAACTACTTACCTCACATCAGATCCTAAAGTAAGACCCATATTCTGAGCTCTGAGTTCTGAGCTCTGAGTTCTGAGTTCGGACCCTGGAGGAATACTAAGGGCAACGCAGCGCGAATCAATACCCTAAAGGAATACCCAAGCCAAATGACAAGCGACCAGCGACTAGAGACTAGAGACCGACCCAAAAGGAATACCTAAGGCAACGCAACTCGTTTATATACCTCTATCGTATCCTTCACAGTCTTATCCCAGGAATATAATGCAGCCCTTTCCAATGCCTTTATCCTCATAGTCTCATATAGCTTATCATCTTCCACTAATTGTAGCATATTGTCGCCTATAGCTTCATAATCCTCAGGAGATAAAGTTATAGCTGCATCACCCACAACTTCCGGCAAAGAAGTTATATTGGATGTTATCACTGGAGTACCACAGGCCATAGACTCCACCACTGGTAAGCCGAATCCTTCGTATAAGGAAGGATATACAAACACAGAAGCAGCGTTATAGAAAAAGGGCATATCATCAACAGGAATAAATCCGGTAAATATGCAATCGTTGTTGATTTTTAGCTTATGGCTCAGGTTTACCAAGTCATCATAGGATTTCCCCTGCTTACCCAAAATCACTATTTTATAACTCTTCTTCAACTTTTCTTTAATATAAGCAAAAGCTAATAGAAGTGATTTTATATTTTTTCTTGGGTTAAAACCGCCTACATACAGAAAAAAATCATCCTCAATACTATATTTCTCTCTTATGTAAGCCCTTGCCAGTGACTTATCCACAGGGGTATAAATATCCTCTGCTGCCAGCCTGCTTACAAACACTTTATCTTCAGGCAAGCTCAGCTCTCTGCATATATCAGCCTTGGAAAATTCTGAAACAGTAAGAATGGCATCGCTTTTATCCAATATTTCAGGTATGCTGTCTAAAAATTTTTTGCAATAATATGGTCCCACTGTTTCTGGCATGGTTATGGGTATAACATCATGCAATGTGATCACAAAGGGACATATCTTCTCTTTGGGCATCCCAATGCCGTTTTGAGGTATATGATACAAATCCACATTTCTATCCAGAAGCACATCCTTTATCTCCAGTTCTTCCCAAAATCTATCCTTCCTCATGTTATCCACAGGGGTTTTGTGAAAATTGTCCCCCCATATAAAACTATAATCAGATTCCTTAGGAATTAAAATATAATAATGATTATACTGATCCAATTGGCTTTGCTTATAGATAAGCTGATACACATATGTGCCTATACCTGTTCCCCGATACCAATATGCAGCCCTGCCGTCTATACCAATGATCATCAAGCCACCTCCGCAACATTCTTTGCTCATTACTTTATAATATGTTTATTTTCTTTTTAATTGCCAATATATAATAAATATTTGGAGAAGTTATCCACAAGTTGTGGGCATATACAAGCTATTGGGGCTCAATACATGGATATTTTCCTCTAGGTCTTTTGGCTTATTCACAGAATGTGCATATGTTGTGGATAACTTGTTAAGAAATTATAGATAATTTGATAATAATGAAGATAGAAATCTCATATTATTAAAGGATCGAATTATCACAGGGGGATTTTTATGAATATAGAAGCTATTGCATCTAGGTTTAAAATCAAGATCATGGGCCTTAAGCCTCTGAGAGGAGTCTATCTGGCCTATACCAATAAGGGACCCAAGATAATAAAAAAATCTAAAAAAGAACCCGAGAAACTTTTATATATTCATGGACTGAAAGAATATATGTACAAAAGAGGTTTTCATAATCTAGACAGGTTTTTGATTTCAGACCAGGGACTCCCTTTTGTAATAGATGAAGGAAACATATACATAATGGAAGATTTTATCTCGGGAAGAGAATCCAGTTTTTTAAATCCTTATGATCGTTCAGCAGCCATGAGAACATTGGCAGAACTACATATATACGGACAAGGGTACATACCTCCAACAGGAGCAGCAGAAAGGAATGATATAGGAAAATGGGAGAAGAGCTACTTAAGAAAAATAAACGATTTGGCAGAGATTAAAGAAACCATAAAGAAAAAGAAACATAAAGATGAATTTGACAAAATGTTTCTGGAGGATGTGGACTTTTTTATGGAAATGGCTTGGAGAGCCTATGATACCCTTAGAGAATCGCGATATAAAGTGCTCTGTAAAGCGGCTGAAAGTTTAAAGCCCATATGCCATCATGATTATACATATCATAATATTATTATCAGTAAAGAAGGACAGATAAATATAATTGACTTTGATTACAGCTGCCATGAATTGCCCAGCTATGATATAGCTGCCGTCATACAAAGAGTAATGAGGAGATTTTCATTCAATATAGATATAGCTATGGATATGCTCATGGATTATGACAGAGTCAGGCCTATTACAGATGATGAGCTTATGCTGATACTATCCCTTTCTGAATTCCCCCAGCGATTCTGGAGGGTAACCGATAGATATTACAGCGGTAAAACCCAATGGTCAAAGAAAAAATTCATAAAGAAATATTATGAAGTAGTGGATGATAAAGCCTTTATGCTGGATTTTGTAAACAATTTGCGCAATATTATAACCTAAGTCGAAAAAAAACTCCTGTCACCCCAAATATATGGAGCACATACAATGTAGTATAACTTCCAATAGTTTAGGGGTGATGACACTGTGACCATTAAACCAGGTGATATTGTAGGAAGAAAATCCTATGGTTGTGATGTAATATTCAAGGTATGCGATATAGAAGAAAATAGAAGTGAAGGGAAGACTGTTCTCCTAAAGGGTATAAATGTAAGGCTTCTGGCAGATTCGCCAGAAACAGACCTAGTGCTAATGTCAGAGGAAGAAGTAGAAAAGGATAGACAAGTTTTTGCAAGGAGATTTAAAGCATCCGGCAAAATCATGACAAGCAAAAAAAGGGGAAGCCTAAGTAGACAAGGGTCATATGGATTTATGCAGCCTGGCAGGGTTCTTCATTTGGATGGTGACAGCGAATATCTCAAGCTTTGCTTGAAGGAATATGAAAAAATGGGCATTAAAGCCTTTGGATATGAAATAAGGGAAGAGGAGCAATACAAACATATAAAAAGGCTCCTTCGTGAAACAAAACCTGATATTTTGGTAGTGACAGGCCATGATGGATTGTTGAAGGATAGCAAAGATCTGGATGATATAAACAGCTATAGAAACTCCTACAGCTTTATTCAGTCCGTCAAAGAAGCAAGAGAAGTACAACCTTCACTAGATGAGCTTATTATCATTGCTGGTGCCTGCCAGTCTCATTATGAGGCTATTTTAGAAGCTGGAGCAAATTTTGCCAGCTCTCCCAATAGGATATTAATTCATGCTTTAGATCCTGTAAAAGCCTGTATTAAAGCAGCTTTAACACCCATAGACAAAACGTTTTCTCCGGAAGAGATTTCTAAACTCACCATATCAGGAATAAATGGAATAGGAGGACTCCAGACTAGAGGTAAATATAGGGATGGTGCTCCTAAACCTCGCTATAAATACAAGCAGGGAGGAGACATCCATGAAGTGTAGTGTATATGATTGGGAAAATTCCAAAGGCTTCTTTATGCCCATGGATGACCTGATAGGCAGAATGGCTGCTATTAATATTAGGGAAACTTTTCATATGGAAACTGCCAAATGTTTCGCTATAATCGCCAGGACAGAATTAGCCAGGAGGCTGAAGATATATGGAGGCCATGGGTGTGAAAAGCATCCTGGATATGTTCTATGCACTGAGCCCGGCCATTGTCTGGAGTTTGGTTTGCCTAATATAAATGTAAGTGAAAGCATAATGCAGGCTATCAAAGATACAAAAAACTTGATAATAACCTTCGATGAAAAGCCTATAAAAGCATATTATCATTATAGATGCGGCGGCTCTACTGAAAATTCAGAGAATGTTATAGGAAGCCGCATTACCTATTTAAGGAAGGTTTTCTGTGATTACTGTGAGGGGTATGAAGATGAAGATAAAGAAAAATTTTTCACCCTGGAAGATTTGGAGAGGTTGTTAAATGTAAAAATAGAGAGACCAAAGGATGTTTACTATAATATAAAAGGCATATTTGAAAATATGGATATTGATGATCAGGGAAGGATAAAATCCCTCGATATAGGAGGCAAATCCTTCAAAGGAACAGAGATAATGGAGAAATTAGGTCTTAATTCCACCAGGTTCAATTATATGCCTGTGAGATTTCTCATAAGCTGCATAGGAACTGGTCATGGATTGGGGCTCTGCATAACAGGAACTGAAGAGATGGCTAGAAGAGGTATGGATTATAGAGAAATTCTCAATTATTATTATACAGGTATTAAGATTGAAGAGATGGAACTTCCCGAGGAGAATAAACCTTTGAAGGGAAAGGTAATAGTCTTAGATCCTGCATCGGGTAAAGGAGACATCTATGAAGGCGTAAGCATTAAAGGTCTTAGAGAAGGGGATGTGAACCTGGATATAGCAAAGGAAATAGAAAAACTGCTGAGAGAAGCAGGAGCGAGAGTTTATCTAACAAGGACAGATAAAGACCATGTACATCTTTGTGACAGGGCAGATATTGCGAACAAGGTAAAGCCTGATTTTTTTATATCTATTTGTCAAAGCACATTTCCTAACCAAAGTGCCTCCGGAACTGAAGCCTATTACTATAGAGAAGATAATGAGGCAGCTAAATTAGGAAATATAATCCTAGATGGTTTATGCCAACAGCTTCAATGCAGAAACAGGGGACTGAGGATTGCTGATTTTTATATGCTGAAGGAAGTGAAATGCAGTACTCTTCAAATAAATCTATTGTATATGACAAATCCTGAGGATGAGAGTAAACTGGCAGATCCGGATAGAAGAAGAAAAGCTGCTGAGGCAATAGCACAAGGCATTATTAGCTATTATGAGCAGAAGGGTAAATAGCTTTCACTTATTATCTTCCACAAAATTAAGGATGTTATAAAAATTACTAAGCCTAATATGGTTTAGGGGTAAGTCCTTTAAACCATATTAGGCTTTTTTAATTGTGCATATTGATTTAGAAAATGTAATCTAGGATATGAAACTATGCCTGTATAGAACTGTCTGTCTTTACATTGTGACCATCGTTTTTAATAACAGCATTCATAACTGGAACCATGAGACCAGCTACAATAATACCTTGAAGAGGAGGAATTCCTATACCATATTTATTTGTGAAATAGGCCGCTCCGGTACCTATTATATAAGCTGCAATGTTTGCAACTCTGAAGGTCTTGAATTCAACATCCTTCAAGTTAGGCATCTTAGTCTTCCAAACAAAAAGATAATCTCCGATTATTGTACCTCCAAGAGGTGGTATGAATATACCTAAGCCCACAAGGAATGGAATGAAGAAGTTGTAAGCACCAGTTGCTGCCAAAACTGTAGCGATTAATACTCCACCGATTATATAAGGCCTTTTGTTTTCCTTATTAAAGAATTCTGAACCAGCGACACCGAAGGCATATGCAGCAGCATCGTTAGTGGTCCAGATATTAATGGTCAGTATAATCAAGGCCCAGAATATTATGCCCATCTTCAGGAAAACTTCAACTATATCGCCCTGCTGGAAAGCTATGGCACCTATGCCACCTGCAAAAACCATTATCCCATTGCCAATGAAAAATGCTAAGAGTGCTGCAATAAAGCTTATTGTTGCATTTTTTGCAAACCTGGACCAGTTTGTTACTTGAGTTCCCATGGAAGCAAATGTACCAACTATTATTGTCAAAGCTGTAGTCATAGCCATAGGCTCTGCTGAAGGTTGTATGGCAGACAGTGCAGCCCATGAACCAGCTTCCTTAACACCTAGTATAGGAACCCATATTGTAAGAATAAGAATCAAAGGAATAGCAACATAGGATACGATTTCCATTGCCTTAAATCCATATACTGCTGTAAAGCCCATTACCAAACTCCAGAATATAGCCCAGAATAAGTATGAATTGGGCATATTGAAAGCTCTCACAAATATTTCAGCAACATAAGCAGAAGATACTGCATACCATCCCAGCTGAGTTCCTCCCAGTAGGAAACCTGCCCATTTAGCCCCGCCAAGGCCCAAAGTATATCGGGATAATAAAACAGAAGTCAATCCGGTTTTGGTACCTATTACTGCCATGACGGCAACATAAATACCCAATATCAAGTTTCCTACAATCATAGCCCATAGGAATCTGTTAAGTCCGAAGGATGCAGCTACCTGCCCTCCTGCCACCATAGTAGGGCTGAAGAATGTACAGCCCAGGAGCACTGCTGACAAAGATAATAAGCCTACACGAGCACTTTGAGGCACATGATCCAATGGATAATCCTTATCAATGATTTGATTATTGTTTTCAGCCATGAATAAACCTCCTTTTTTCATAATATGAAATCAAAATGCCGTAACGTGAAATTAGTTAATTATATTCTATATATTCATAAAATTTCCTCTTTTTTTTAGAAAATATTTTGTCATAATTTACAACATTTCTTGACAGTATTATTGAACAATAAAACAAGTGGTGATATAATCTTTTCAGATTATGAAATTGCTTTATGAACATACTATAGATTTATCGAAGGGAGTAAAATCATGGAACAACAAAATGATAACAACGGCAAGGGTTTGATAAAATCAGTGCAAAAAAGCTTAAAAATACTAAAATATATAATAGATTCGGATGATGAAGTGAATCTTTCTGATTTGGAAAAAGCTTTAGGCTATAATGTGAGTACAATACATCATTTATTAAAAACACTTATGGAAGAAGGATTTGTTAGTCAAAACAAGGCTACAAGGAAATATGACATAGGTCCGGAAATATTCTTCGCATGGATTGGAGGCAGAAGACCAGAAAAATATTTCTCCAGAGTTACTCCGATTCTGGAGGAGTGTGTAGATATAACTGGCGAGACTACCAATCTCTTTATTAGGGACGATGATGAAGCTGTATGCATGACAGGCTGCGAGTCCAAAAAAACACTCAGAGCATATTTGAAGATTGGAAGAAGAATTCCTCTTCATTGTACAGCTGCAGGGAAAGCTTTTTTAATAAACCATAAACCTGAAGAACTGAAAAAGTATATGAGCGATACAACAAAAGACTTGAAAAGCCTTATTGAAGAATTGAAAATCTCTCGAGAAAGAGGTTATACTCTTGAAGACAATGACTATGAAGATATGATAACAGCGATTGGGGTGCCTGTACTAGATAATGACGGAAGAGTAATTTGCACAATATCAACCATTGCGCCAAGCACAAGGATGGATGAAGAAAAAATTCAATTTATCTCAGACCATCTGATAAAAGCCTCGAAAAAGATAACGGAAGCCATGAGAGGAACATTCTACTAACCTTGGATAACACCAAGGTTTTATTTTGTTTAAATTTATATAAAGGAGAAGGAATTTTCTGATAAATATAGAATATGGATACTATATTTCGTAATATAATATATAAATTTCATATAGTGAAAGGGATGAATGAATTTGAATTTAATAATCCGCAACGCAAAGCTTAGAAACAGAGAGGGTCTATGGGATATAGCAGTAAAAGACGGCAAAATAACAGGAGTAGATAAAGACATTCCTCAGAAAGCAGCAGAAGAAATAGACGCAGGAGGAAAGCTTACTGTGCCTTCTTTCATCGATCCTCATATTCACCTTGATAAAGTGAATATTGTAGAAGTGGTAAGACCGAATGTATCCGGTACATTGAGAGAAGCTATAGAAATTATATGGGACAAAAAAGCCAAATACACCACAGAAGATATTGTAGAAAGGGCAGGAGATGTCATAAAGAGAGGGGCT
>NZ_JAWLCK010000100.1:0-9482 GCF_041687175.1 Lutispora sp. | reverse complement strand
GAATAAATTGAAGTCTCTGCCTATGACAAATAAGGATGCAAGAGCTTTTGTAAGATTTTTCTTTGCAGGTGCCACTGAATGCGAAATAGATAAGCAAGGCAGAATACTGATACCTTCTAACTTAAAGGAATTTGCCAGAATTGATAAGGATGTCGTCATTATCGGAGTGTCAACAAGACTGGAAATATGGAGTGTTGATGAATGGAATAAATTCAATAATGATGCAAATATTAGCTATGAAGATGTGGCTGAAAAAATGTCTCAGCTAGGAATATAGAGATAGAAGGTGGTTATTTGGATTTTGTTCATGTTCCGGTTTTGTTAGATGAATGCATAGAAGGACTGAATATTAAAAGTGGCGGTATTTATATTGACGGTACCATAGGTGGTGCTGGCCATTCAATTGAAATTGCAAAGCTTATGGGACCCCATGGTATTTTGGTAGGTATTGATCAGGATATAAATGCTATAAATGCTGCAAGAGAAAGATTAAAAAATTATGGAGATAGTGTAAAACTTGTAAATGATAATTTTAAGAATATGAAATCTATTGTTCATAGTTTAGGAATTGATAAAGTTGACGGAATACTACTGGACCTTGGAGTATCATCTCATCAGTTAGATGAGGGAGAAAGAGGATTCAGCTACATGAAAGATGCGACTTTGGATATGAGAATGGATAGAAAAAATCCTATAACAGCAGAAACAATAGTTAATGAATGGTCAGAGGAGGAAATCCACAATATCATAAAGCAATATGGAGAAGAACGATGGGCTAAAAGAATAGCTGAGTTTATAATCAGGGAAAGACAAATGCAAAGGATTACCAGCACCCAACAACTGGTAGACATAATAAAAAGTGCTATCCCTGCTCCGGCTAGAAGGGAAGGACCCCATCCAGCCAAGAGAACATTTCAAGCTCTAAGGATAGCAGTTAATGATGAGCTTGGTATACTTGAAAAAACAATTAAGGACGGAGTAGGTTTGCTAAAGCCTGAAGGCAGATTATGTATAATAACATTTCATTCCTTAGAGGATAGAATTGTCAAAACCATGTTCAATAAACTTGAGAAGCCATGTACCTGTCCGCCAAGGATTCCTCAGTGTATATGTGGGCAGGTGCCTTTGATAAAAATAATATCAAGAAAACCTATAACTGCGAGCTCTAAAGAATTGGAAGAAAATCCAAGAGCAAGAAGCGCTAAATTGAGGGTGGCTGAAAGACTAGTTCTAAAGTAAAATAAGGGGGAATAAAAATGGTAGTAGCAGATAATAGAGCGTATGATTACAGCAGAGAAAATTATTTATATGATGAACCCCTTTTTGTCGAGGATAAAAAAACTAAAGTTAAAAAGGCAAAGAAAGCGAAGCAAAATGTTCGTGTTCTACCCATTATACTGGTATTCTCTTTGAGCATTATCATGATATCACGATATGCCTATATTGCTGAAATTAACTTTAATATTAATAAGCTGGAAAAAGAATACAAAGAAATAATTAAGCAAAATCAGGAGCTAAGTGTAAGCTTGATGAGCACTATAAACTTGCAAACCTTAGAGAAGATAGCTTTAGAAGAATTAAATATGCAATATCCCGAGCCTGACCAGATAATATATGTATCAGCGGCAAAGCCTGTTGCAGAAAGTATTAATTATGATAATGCTTATTATTCAAAAGAGGATGTTGAGGAGAATAAATATATATCCAAAGCAAAACTCCTTATAAGCAATTTTATTAGTTTATTGGATTAAGTTTCCCTAGGGGGTGCTAGCTTGGCAGGAGTGGCAAAAAAGATTAAGAGAAGAGTACTGTTTCTTTTAGGTTCCTTTACTCTATTATTTTTTCTGCTGGCAATCAGGTTGTTTCATATACAAATAGTAGATGGTGCAGAATATCAGCAAAAAGCCTTGGAACAATGGACAAGAGATGTACCGGTTCCATCAAAAAGAGGTGTGATATACGATAGAAATGGGAAGGAGCTGGCAACAAATGCTCCTGCCTATGAGATATATGTAAGACCTGTGGAAGTTACAGATAAAGAAGGCGTAGCTCAGATACTTTCAGAGGTTCTCCAAATGGATAGAGAGGATTTATTGAAGAAAGTATCTGCTAATAAAGATACAGTAATTGTAAAGAGAAAAGTAGATTCTGATACGGTGAAGATCCTTAGAGAAAAGAATATTAAGGGTCTAATTTTTGTTGATGATAGTAAAAGATTTTATCCCCAGAGCAATTTTGCTTCTTATATATTGGGCTTCACAAATTATGACAATCAAGGTCAGGATGGAGTAGAAGCAACTTTTGAGAAGTATTTGAATGGATTCCCAGGAAGGGATATTAAGATGACTGATGCACAAGGAAGAGAACTTCCTGAAAGCGATAGAAAGTACTATGAACCTCAGGATGGATTAAATCTTATACTAACTATAGATGAAGTTATTCAGCATTTTGCTGAAAAAGCAGTGGAAAATGCTCTTGCGGAGACAAATGCAAAGAGAGTAACTGCCATTGTAATGGAACCTAAGACCGGAGATGTACTTGCTATGGCAATAAAGCCTGATTATGACAATAACAACCCAAGAGAGGTTCCAGAGGATTTATTAGATCAATGGGATTCCATGTCATCTAACGAGCAGTACAATGCTTTGTTTAAAATATGGAGAAACCCAGCTATTTCAGATACCTATGAGCCAGGTTCCACATTTAAAGCCATCACAGCAGCAGCTGGTTTGGAGGAAGGTGTAGTAAAGCCGGATGATAGATTCTATTGTTCTGGCTCTGTTTTGGTAGCAGGTAGGAGATTGAAATGCTGGAGAAGCTATAATCCCCATGGAAGTCAAAGCTTTGTAGAGGGGGTCCAGCACTCTTGCAATCCTGTTTTTATAGAAGTTGCTCAGCGCTTAGGCAAGGAAAAACTCTATAAATATATCCAAGGCTTTGGCTTTGGCTCGCCCACCAATATAAAACTTCTTGGAGAAGCATCAGGTATAGTGAGAAATATAAATTTAATAGGGCCTGTTGAATTGGCTAATATTTCATTTGGTCAGGGTATCAGCGTTACTCCTATTCAGCTAATTACCGCTGTGTCAGCAATTGTCAATGATGGATACCTTATGGAACCAAGAATAGCTAAGAAGCTTGTAGATAGTGAAGGAAATACAATACATGAATTCCAGCCCAGAATGGTAAGACAGGTTATTTCCAAGGAAACCTCTGCGACTATGAGACAAATACTGGAATCGGTTGTTAATGATGGTTCAGGAAGTGGGGCTTATGTTCCCGGATATAAGGTTGGCGGTAAGACAGGAACAGCCCAAAAAGCTGAAGGTGGCAGATATGTGCCGGGAAAATATGTATCTTCCTTTGTCGGCTTTGCTCCTGCTAATGATCCCAGAGTTGCTGTGCTTGTGGTTATAGATGAACCCAGCGGAGGAAGCTATTATGGTGGTGTTATTGCAACACCTGTAGTAAAGAGCATTATATCTGATACATTGAGATATCTGGATGTGAAGCCCCAGTATACTGAAGAAGAAGCAAAGCAGTTAATGAAAGAGAAGGTTATCGTGCCTGAAGTAAGAAATATGAAGCTAAAGGATGCAATAAAAGCTTTAGCGGAAAATAAATTAAAATACAGATTGGAAGAAGAACAGGGAGAACCCAGTGAAGACTCTCTGGTTCTAGATCAAACTCCAAGGGCTAATGCAAAGGTTAACGAAGGTTCTGTAGTAATATTATATGCAAAACCAAAAGAGTAAGAGGATAGTAAGTATAATAATATGGTATAAGGCAACGGGGTTAAAGAGGTTCTTTAATTCCAGTTGCCTTTTTACAGATACTAAAGCATAATAATAGAGGAAAAGATCAATAATGTATAATAATTACATATATATTCCAGTATTTTAAAACAATAGTTATGAGGTGAGATGATTGAAACTATCCGAACTTATGGAGAATATAAACATTTTGAGGTACCATGGAGATTTAGATAGAGAGATAGAGGGTATAACATATGATTCAAGGCAGGTATCAAAGAACTATCTTTTTATATGTATAAAAGGCAGTCATTCTGATGGGCATAGTTATATAGACCAGGCAATAGAAAAAGGTGCTGTTGCCATACTTGTGGACAAAGACATAGAAAAAGATGGTGTAACCATTATACAAGTTGAAAACTCAAGGGTTGCTATGCCTATGATTGGTGCCAATTTTTATGGAAATCCCAGTGATAAATTAAAGCTTATTGGTGTTACCGGTACCAATGGTAAAACTACTACAACATATTTGATCAAATCTATACTACAACAAGCAGAAAAGAAAGCCGGTCTCATAGGAACCATATCTATAGATATCGGAAATATAAAAATTGAATCTACTAGAACAACTCCAGAGTCAGTAGATTTACAAAGGATTTTTCATGATATGATTGCTAACGATGCAGAGTATGGAGTAATGGAGGTTTCATCCCATTCATTGGAGTTTGGCCGTGTTGATCAATGTATTTTTCAGATAGGTGTATTTACAAATCTTACTCAGGATCATCTGGATTTTCACAAGAACTTTGAGAATTATAGAAAAGCTAAGGAAAAACTGTTCTATAAAACAAAAAAGGCAAATATTATCAATAATGATGACGAACATGGTAGAATAATATGCGGTTATATTAGAGATTTAGATGTGCCTATAATTACATATGGCATAGATAACAAAGCAGATATTATGGCAGAGGATATTAAGATAGATGATAGAGGCATAGAGTTTAAACTGGTCACTCCTGATTATGAAACAGTCATCAGGAGCAGTATCCCTGGAAAATTTAGCGTGTACAATTGTCTTGCTGCAGCTAGTGTTGCTTATGTAGAAGGCATTGACAAAGAAACTATATCCAAGGGAATAGAAAATTTGAAGTTTGTACCGGGTAGGTCTGAAGTACTTTCTTTAGATAAACCATATAGAATAATTATCGACTATGCTCATGCACCAGATGGATTGGAAAACATTTTAAACGCTATAAGACATTATGCAAAGGGAAGAATTATAACAGTTTTCGGCTGTGGAGGAGACAGAGACAAGGCTAAGAGGCCAATTATGGGAAAGATTGCAGGGAAATTATCGGATTATGTGATTGTTACTTCCGATAATCCCAGAACTGAAGATCCCTATGAAATAATCGCTCAGATAGAAGAAGGCATCAAGACAACATCTTGTGACTATATATGTATAGAGAACAGAAAAAATGCCATAAGACATGCTATGATGATAGCTGAGGCTTCAGACATTATTTTACTTGCAGGTAAAGGCCATGAAACCTATCAGGTATTGAAGGATAAAGTCATCGACTTTGATGAAAGAGTAGTAGTGAAAGAGCTTATCGAGGAGGGTATATAGTGTGGAACCTATGAATATTCTAGAAATTGCCAATGCATTAGACGGTAAGCTTGTAAACTATAAAGATAACATTGTAATAAAAGGTATAAGCACAGACAGTAGAAAAATAAAAAAAGGTGATTTGTTTATACCTATTAAGGGTTTGAATTTTGATGGTCATGATTTTATTGGGAAGGCAATAGATTTGGGTGCTTCAGCTTCATTATCTCAATATGATCTAAATACATCAGATTTTACCTATATCATAGTAGAAGATACTCAAATTGCATTAATGAGGTTAGCTCAATACTATAGATCAAAATTCAGCATACCTGCGGTGGCTGTTACTGGTAGTTCAGGTAAAACCACCACTAAAGAAATGATCGCTTCAGTATTAGGTGAGAGCTTCAATGTGCTAAAAAACCAAGGCAACCTGAATAATACAATAGGATTGCCTATTACTGTATTTGGATTAGAAAGACATCATGATATATGTGTATTTGAAATGGGTATGAATCATTCAGGAGAAATAGAAAGTCTGGCAGCCATTGTAAAACCGGATATTGCCGTTATTACAAATGTGGGGACCGCTCATATTGAATTCTTAGGGTCAAGGGAAAATATTTTGAAAGCAAAAAAAGAGATTTTTAAATTTTTCACCCATGACAACAAAGCAATATTAAACGGTGACGATGATATGCTTTCTACCATTTCCAGTTCAAGGTTCCAAATAATTAGATACGGCATAAATGAAAAAAACGATTTGTATGTACAGAATATAAAACAGCGTGGAGATGAGGGCATGGAATTTTCCCTGCTTTTAAATGATAATATGGAGAACTTTTTCGTTCCATTGATAGGAATTCATAATGTGTATAATGCACTTTGTGCTATCGCAGTTGGATTGGCAATGAATATGGAAGTGGAAAGAATAAAAAGAGGATTAGCTAAGTTTGTCCCTGGAAAGATGAGAATGGAAATTTTTGATACAGAAGATGGAATAAGAGTTATAAATGATTCCTATAACGCAAATCCGGATTCCACATCAGCAGCTATAGAAGTACTGAAGGATATGCCCTGTAAAGGTAGAAGAATATTGATATTAGGGGATATGCTGGAACTGGGAGATTATTCAGAAGCTGGGCATAGAAAAGTTGGTGAAAAGGCAGCAGAGTCAAAAATTGATATAATAATCTCCATTGGTGAAAAAGCCAAGGATATCTCTAAAGGGGCTCTAGACAAAGGAATGAGGGAGGAGCAGATCTATCATTTCATGGACAACAAAACTGCAATATCAAAATTACCATCAATATTGTTACCTGGGGATACTGTTTTAATAAAGGGTTCAAGAATTATGAAACTGGAGGAGTTGGCAGATTCCCTTAGAGAGAGGAGCTTTACGAAGGATGAATAATTTTTTTGTAAATGAGTATAAAATGTTTATTATTTGCATAATATCTTCTTTTGTACTTGCGTTGATTGCAGGTCCAGTCTTGATACCAATACTAAAAAGACTGAAGTTTGGTCAAAATGTGAGAGATGATGGGCCTCAAAGCCATTTAAAGAAAGCAGGCATACCTACCATCGGTGGGTTAATATTCATAATTCCTGCAGTAATAGTATCTTTATCATTCTCAAAGGATAAAGATATGTTATTGGTTCTTATTACAACTTTGTTATATGGTGCAATAGGCTTTGTTGATGACTATATAAAAATCGTTAAGAAAAGGTCATTAGGTTTAAAAGCTTGGCAGAAGATATTTGCACAGGTAGCAGCTGCGTTGTTTCTTGGTTATATAGCAGGTGGTACCAGTCAGACAGGCACAGAGATATTAGTACCTTTTTTAGGCAGGTTTATAGATCTTGGAATTTTTTACATACCTTTTATAGTATTTATTATTGTAGGTACGGTGAACAGTGTAAACTTAACTGATGGACTAGATGGCCTTGCCGGGGGAATCACGGTTGTTGTATTAGGTTTTTTTGCTGTAGTAGCTTTGACTATGAGAAACTTAGGAGTGTTGGTATTTTCAGGCGCCTTCATAGGTGCCATATTGGGCTTTTTAAGATTTAACTCACATCCGGCTCAGGTATTCATGGGCGATACTGGTGCTTTAGCTTTAGGTGGAGCGGTGGCATCATTGGCAGTAATCATGAAACTACCTTTATTTTTGGCTATTGTAGGTGCTATCTATGTGGCTGAAGCATTATCTGATATTATTCAGGTTATTCATTTTAAAAGAACAGGCAAAAGGGTATTTAAAATGGCTCCCCTACACCATCACTTTGAATTGTCAGGTTGGGCTGAATCAAAGGTAGTATCTGTGTTTATAATTATTGAAATTATTTTATGCTTAATAGGCATTTTAGCTTTTAATTTATAGGAAAGGTTGGTCATTTACTATGGATATAAATAATAAGAATGTTTTGGTGTTAGGTGCTGCCATAACAGGAATACCTACTGCCTTAGAGCTTTATAACTTAGGGTGTAATGTAGTGCTCAACGATTATAAACCATTATCTGAATTAGAGGAGTATATACATGAACTGGATAATTTGTCTATTGAAATAATTACTGGGGGACATCCATTAGAGTTGGCAGGAAACTGTGACTTTATTGTAATAAGTCCCGGTGTTCCAACAGATATCCCTCTTGTAGAAGAAGCTAAAAAACTGGGCAGAGAAGTAATAAGTGAAATAGAGCTAGGATATAGAATGACCAAAACACCTATTGCTGCAATTACAGGTACGAATGGCAAGACTACCACAACTGCGCTATTAGGCGCCATTGTCAATGATAGTGGAAGAAAAGCATTTATTACAGGTAATATTGGAAATCCAATGATAACAGAAGTAAAGAATGCAAAAGCAGAAGATTTATTTGTTCTAGAAGTAAGCAGTTTCCAATTGGAGACAACTACATATTTTAAACCTAAAGTCAGCGCAATATTGAATATAACTCCAGACCATTTGAATAGGCATAAGACAATAGAAAACTATATAGCTGCAAAAGCTAAAATCTTCGCTAATCAAGAACAGGAGGACTACACCATATTGAATTGGGATGATTCAGAAACAAGGAGATTGGCTTCTCAGACAAAAAGTAAGACACTATTTTTCAGCAGGAAAGAGGTTTTACCTGAGGGTGCTTTTGTAGAAGATGGATGTTTGACAATATCACTTAATGGCAAAAAGGAAAGAATAATAGATATAAAGGATATATATATACCTGGAAAACATAATTTAGAAAACGCTTTGGCAGCTTCATTAATGGCATACTGCCTGGATGTAGAGCCATGTGTGATTCAGAAAGTACTAAAGGAATTTAAAGGTGTAGAGCATAGGATTGAATATGTATGTGAAATAGATGGAGTAATATATTACAATGACTCTAAAGGTACCAACCCAGATTCTTCAATTAAAGCTCTTGATACTATGACCAGACCAACTGTTTTAATAGCAGGGGGTATGGATAAGGGATCAAGCTTTGAGGAGTTTGCTTCCTATTTCAGTGAAAAAGTGAAGGCCTTGGTTTTGCTTGGAGAAACAAAGGATAAGATAGAGGATGCAGCTCGCAGAGCAGGTTTTTATAATATATATAAAGTATCTGATTTGGAAGAAGCAGTGGCAAAAAGCAAAGAATTAGCTTCTCCAGGGGACTGTGTGCTCCTTTCACCTGCTTGTGCAAGCTGGGATATGTTTAAAAATTATGAGGTAAGAGGCAACTTATTTAAGGATCTAGTAAGGAGATTAAGGGGGGCTGATTGATGCCTGGGAGGAATAAAGGTAATATTGACTTTACTTTATTGGTAACGGTTTTTATTTTATTAGCTATAGGCATTACTATGGTATTTAGTGCTAGTGCAGCATCTTCTTATTTAAAATATAATGATAGTTACTTATATCTGAAAAGCCAGGGGTTATATGCCATTATAAGTATAATTGCTATGTTTATACTGAGCAAGCTGGACTATAAGATATTAGGAAGATATGCACTGCTTTTTGTTATTGTCAGCTTTATATTATTGATTGCCATATTTATACCCGGACTAGGCTATGGGGCTAAAGGTGCTATGAGATGGATTAAGATAGGACCAATGACAATGCAGCCATCGGAA
>NZ_JAWLCK010000099.1:2748-9850 GCF_041687175.1 Lutispora sp. | reverse complement strand
GGGTTGGTTGGAGGTTATTTATTCGGTCCTCTGTGGGGATTGATATATACAATGATTGGGGCTACCATAGGATTTACCCTGATATTCATACTGACACGCAGGTATGGACGACCTTTTGTTGAATATTTTGTTGATAAAAGAACTATGGATAAATTTGATCATCTTATTGAAGGTAAAGGGAAATTAGTATTTTTCCTGATTTTTCTGCTGCCTGTTTTCCCTGATGATTTAATATCTTTTATTGCTGGGCTTACAACCATCCCAATTCGTTCTCTGGTAATTATTTCAGTGCTGGGACGACTGCCGGGTTATGCCATACTAACCTTTACTGGAAATGGCTTAACATATGAAAACCTGAACCCTGTTATAGTTTCAGTTGCAATGCTCCTAATATTGCTTGCTATAGCATGGTGGAAAAGAAAATGGCTCCACGAATTTGTCGAGCACAATAACAGGATTCTTTTTATCAAAGAGCATTGGAATAAATATTGGCCTACCATACTCATATGGATAGCTGCAATAATAATAGCGGCTATAGCGCTTTATAAGCTTGCCAATCTTATACCTATCTTGCATAAGAGGTAAATATATACAAACATGAGGTTATGCATAACGTTATTTGGTATAATTGTATTAATATTAAGGACAAGCCTGAAAGATTTCACAGGTTATTTCAGTATTTATAGGTAAGGAATATTCAATATTTTTATATTTTAAGGAGGATATCATGACAAGGTTATATATAACAAGGCATGGGCAAACAGAATGGAATTTAGAGGGTAGGCTTCAGGGGAGAATGGATTCCAAGCTTACTTCATTAGGAGAAAGTCAGGCTCAATGGCTTGGGGAGAAGTTGAAGGATGAAAGAATAGATTTGATTATCTCCAGTTCAAGTGGTAGAACTATAGCCACAGCTGAAAATATCAGAGGGAAAAGAGAAATTAAAATAATACCAAATGATAACTTAAGGGAAATATATCTCGGACAATGGGAAGGCATGTTACATACAGAGGTTGAAAAGCAATGGCCAGAAGAGCATAAGAACTTCTGGAATTTTCCCCATCTATATAAACCCATCGGAGGCGAAACATTCTCTCAGGTTATAGCCAGGGTAGGTCATGAAATTGAAAGAATTATAACTCAGTATAAAGATAAAAATGTACTTATTGTAACCCATGCAGTTGCTTTAAAGGGGATTATTTCCTATATTGAAAAGAAAGATTTAAAAGATTTTTGGGGCGGAGCTTTTATGTATCCTACATGCCTGAATATATTAGAAATAAATAAGGATAGCAGAAAGTTTACACTGATGGGGGATACCTCCCATTACAAGGTGGAAGAGGAAGCAATGTAATAGACTCTATATGATGTCTATTAAGAGATATACAAGAATGGGAAATAATTTTGAAAGGGTGCTGTGATTATATGAGAAACACAGTTGTGATTTATCAGTCTAAATACGGATCCACTAAAAAATATGCCCAATGGTTAGCAGAAGAGTTATCCTCTGATTTAATTGAAACAAAAAAAGCTTCAATTGAACAGATTAAAAAATATGATGTTATTATTTTAGGTGGTGGCATATATGCTACAGGTATCGCAGGTATTTCTTTCCTTAAGAAGCATTATGAAAAACTAAAAAACAAGAAGGTTATAGTGTTTGCAGTAGGAGCATCTCCCTATGATGAAAAAGCAATAAGGGCATTGAGAGAGCATAATCTTAAGATGGAGCTTTCAGGTATCCCCCTTTTTTATTGCAGAGGAGCATGGAATGAAGAAATTATGTCATGGAAAGATAAAACCCTTTGCAATTTATTAAAAAAGGCTGTTGCTAAAAAAGATCCAGACACCTATGAACCATGGGAAGCTGCACTAATGCAAGCCGTTGGACAAAGTTGTGATTGGACAGATAAAAAGAATATAAAAGAAATTGTGGAGTATGTGAAAATGAATCTATGATAGTATGCATTTAGCAATTTCGAAAGCTCAAGAAAACTAAAATATAGGGGAGTTACAATATGGGGTTAAAAGAATTTTGGTTGTCAGAAGAAAAGAAAAACTTTCAAGGATGGGATTTTTCCTACATAAATGATAGAACGGCAGAGGAACCTTTGCCCTGGGATTATGATAGGATTGTACGACAATATTTAAAACCAGAGCATATTCTGCTGGATATGGGCACTGGCGGCGGGGAATATATTCTGTCTTTAGGTCATCCTTGTAAAAATACATATGTAACGGAAGCTTATCCTCCAAATGTTGAACTATGCATGAAAAAACTTAAGCCTCTTGGCATTGAAGTGAGACAGGTATTCGACGATGCGCATCTGCCTTTTGATGATAGCATGTTTGATATGATAATAAACAGGCATGAATCTTTTGATGTCAATGAAGTATATAGAGTGCTTAAGCCTAACGGATTATTCATAACTCAGCAGGTAGGCGGCCAAAACAACAAGGAACTTTCAAGGTTTTTGATAGAAGATTTTGAAGAAATAACAAATAGCAATTATGATTTAAAAAATAATTTAAGACTGATTAAAAATGTGGGCTTTACTGTATTAAAATCAGAAGAATATTTTCCATATCTAAGGTTTTATGATATCGGTGCTTTGGTTTACCTTGCAAAAATAATTGAATGGGAGTTTCCCAACTTTTCTGTAGAAAGATGTTATGAAAAGTTGTGCCAATTGCAATCAATAGTTGAGAATCAAGGATTTGTTGAAAGCACAGAGCATAGATTCATTATTGTTGCACATAAGCCTCAAAAGTAACATGACATAAAGATGTCATGTTACTTTTGGTAAGATATGCAATAAGCAAATGAATAGGAGTTGATAAATATGTCCAACAAATTTGATTATAAGAAAGAGTTCAAGGATTTATACATGCCTAAGAGAAAGCCTGTTTTGATTGATGTGCCCACGATGAATTTTATTATGCTTGACGGTAAAGGTGACCCAAATGGCGAAGAGTATGAAAATGCTGTATCAACATTATATGCCCTGGCATACACCATAAAAATGAGCAAAAAGGCTGGGAAGCAGCTTGAAGGTTATTTTGAATATGTGGTTCCCCCATTAGAAGGGCTTTGGTGGTGTGAGGGGGATAGGTTTTATATTGATAAGCGTGAATCTTGGCTCTGGACTTCAATGATAAGGCAACCAGAGTTTGTTACACAGGAAGTATTTAATTGGGCAGTGGATGAATGCAGGAGAAAGAAGCCTGATTTGGATTTAAGCCGTGTAAGATTTGAATCCTTTACAGAAGGTTTGTGCGTTCAGATGATGCATATAGGTCCCTATGCTGATGAGCCTGATTCTGTTAAAATAATGCAGCAGTATATGGAAGAGAACAACTTAAGAGACGTTACCGGATTAGAGCGAAAACATCATGAAATATACTTATCTGATCCGCGAAAAACAGCACCAGAAAAATTAAAGACAGTTTTGCGACATCCGGTAGAACATATTTAATATAACAATAATATGCAACAAATGGGCTAAAGCCTGTATAAGCAATTGAATAGTGGATGAAAAATATCAAAGCATCAGGTTGAATGATCGAATATGAAATAGATATATAAATGTATCAGGTGTCAAGCTCATGATGACGGAGGAAGAGCTATTCATTGCTTTAGGCGTAAAGGGAGAGTTTGTGCCTGGTATGGGAGGTCATGGCAGCTTTTTCACTAAAGGGAATGGCTATGTTCAGTTATTTGGAGGAACTATTATAAGCAGATTGAGGATAGGTATTGAAGACCCTGCTTATAAAGACGTTGTTTTTTAACAAATCATTAATAGTGTAAATATGGGGGTGACGTATGAGTAGAATAAATATTTTAGTTGCAGAGGATGAAAAGGACATAAGAAACCTGTTAAAGCTCCAGCTGGAGCAGGAGGGGTATACTGTATTTGCCGCAAAGGATGGTATAGAAGCCTTAGAAATGATGCAAAAAAACAACATTGCTCTTGCTATTCTCGATGTTATGATGCCGCGACTGGACGGCTTCAATCTGCTGCGGAAGATACGTGAGACAAGCAGGATTCCTGTCATATTTCTTACCGCTCGAGGTGACGATATGGATAAAATTCTTGGGCTTGGTATCGGCGCAGATGACTATTTGGTAAAGCCTTTCAGTATAGCAGAACTGGTTGCAAGGGTGGGAGCTCAGCTCAGAAGAAGCCTTGAGTATTCTTGTGAAAAAAAGCAAACTTCTTCAAAAATAGTTTATGGAAGCTTGTGTCTGGATATTGATGCCTGTTGTGTATATAAGGATAATAAGCATGTAGAACTCAATGCTAAAGAATACCTGCTGTTGAAGCATCTGATGGAGAATCCTGAAAGGGTTTTTACTAAGAAGCAGCTCTACAAAGCTGTATGGGATGAGGATATTTATTATGATGACAATACCATAATGGTTCATATAAGCCATATCAGAAACAAGATAGAAAATGATCCCAAGAACCCGGAATATATCAAAACCATCAGGGGTATAGGATATAAATTCCATAAGCAGGATGAGGTCAGATTATGAATCGAAAGATAGAGAATAGATTGTTAGTAAACTATGTTCTCATGTTTATCATCTCCACTATTATAGCTGTAATTGCATATATGCTGCTAGGAGTTGCCAATGATGTTTTGTCCAAAACCTTGGTGAAAAACAATTACACAGCCCAAAGCCTTATGAAGGATGACTATGAAAGCATTGACACAAAATCAGTCATTGATAATGGCGGCGGTGTTCAGGTAATCAATCGTGATTATGAAGTTGTATTATCAGAAGGGCTTGATACAATAAAAAAGGATAAGCTTTCTGCTGCGGAGTTTACAGAATTTCTAACATTGACTAAGAGTGTGGGAATTCCTTACAGTTATAGTATTGAATACAATCCAATGAAGCAGTTTTGGCTGATAGTGACATTTCCTACTTCTATTAGAATTGATTTTAAAGTAGTACATAATAAAGATTACCCATCAGTTGATACCCAGAAGGTAGTGAGTTTTATTGCTGCTGTTGCTCTTTCTTACTTGATGTTGCTTGCAATAAGCACTGTAATATACTCAAAGATAACATCCATAAGCATAGTAAACCCCCTTAAGAAGCTTTGCAGTAGTGCACGGCGCTTAAAGGAAGGGGACTATTCTTCACGGGTTAATCTAAACTTGAAGAATGAGTTCGGAGAATTGGAACAAATATTTAATGAAATGGCACAACAGATCGAACAGGAGATATCACGAAGGCGACAATCGGAAGAAAACCGCAAAAGGCTTATACTGGATATATCTCATGATTTGAAAAATCCCCTGGCGAGTATTATGGGTTACGCAGAACTCTGTCATAACAAAAGTGATTTGACAAAAGAAGAACTGCTGATGTATACAAGAGTGATATATGAAAACAGCCAGAGGGTAAACAGTATGATCACTGATTTGTTCGAACTGTCTAAAATGGATAGTCCGGGATATAAGCTTGAAAAAACCAGAGTGGATATCGCTGAATATATGAGAGAGGCAATTGGATCATTCATATCAATATTTGATAGTTCTGGTTTTGCATATGATTTTTACATACCGGAAAAAGAGATATATGTTGATATTGACATAAAACTGATGGATAGAGTGCTGCAAAATCTTGTAGTAAACACCGTGCAATACAACCCAAGAGGGACAAAGGTAATAATCAGTTTGTCTGAAAAAGATGGTAAGGTTCATATTACATTTAAGGATGATGGTATTGGTATACCATCAGAAATTGCAAATAATATATTCCAACCTTTTGTAAGAGAAGATAGGGCAAGGAATTCACAAACAGGGGGAACAGGATTGGGCTTGGCAATTGTTGAGAAAATTATCGCAGCACATGGTGGAAATATAAGTCTAAAAACAGATACAGGACATGGATGCGAGTTCATTATAAGCCTGCCAAAAATTTAAGATAGATTTAAGATTAGAAACAGCCTTATTTAAGCATACCTTGTTATATTAATGACAAGGTATGCTTAAATAAGGCTGTTTTATTTCTGTTAAGGAAAGTATACTTTCCTTAACAGTGGGGGATGCAAGGGGGAACTCCCCCTGCCGGCAAAGGAGGGTGCTCAGGATGCACAGCATCCGTCGAAGGGAACCATAGGGTTCCCTAGCGAAAAAAAGTTGCGAAGCAACCTTTTTTATAATGCTTAGGAAAGTATAAATTTCCTTAACATATACTTTCCGTTAAAAGCATTTCAAGAAAGGCTTCCTTGATTGTTATAACATGCTTTCAAAGAAAGCCTTTCTTATTTTGTATAAAAGCATTGGAGGTATTGATAGAATGAAACAACAAAGAGGAATGTGGAAAAAAGTAAAAGGGGAGATTGTAAATGGGAAAATTGATTAGTTTAGTTGTAGCATTAATTTTGCTTGTGGCATCACCGTTTTCAGCAGTTGCTGCTGTAGAAGAAACCAATGTTTCAAAATACATTGATAGAACATTGACTGAGATGGTAGATCAAAAACAGTTTAAAGGAGCAGTTGTATCTGTTGTAAGCGATGGAGTAGTTGATTTTTGTAAAGGGTATGGGTTTGCAGATGAAGAAAACAAAGTTGCAGCCAGTGAAGACAGTACGGCCTTTAGAATAGGATCCATTTCAAAAACCTTTGTAGCCATTGCAGCACAGCAGCTGGTCCAGGAAGGGAAGCTGGATATGAATGCTTCTGTTTTGGAATATCTTGAAGATGATTTTCCAAAGCTCACCTATGATATCACCATGAAGAACTTGCTGACTCATACAGCAGGTTTTGAGGATATGCTTACCGGCATCGCGATTTATGATATGGATAAAGCAGAGCCTCTGGCATTGAGCATCAGGAAATACATGCCTGCTCAGGTATTTGAACCGGGGGAAGTAATTTCATACAGCAACTACGGTATAGCCCTCGCTGCCTATGTGATAGAGTGCATAACAGGACAGGATTTCTATCTGTATGCTGATGCTAACATATTTAAACCCCTGGGCATGACCAATACATCCTTTGAATTGGACTATGCAGGTGTTGCAGTGTCCAAGGCTTATTCAAGAAACGGGGATGAGGCATCCGAACCGCTAATCAATCTCTA
>NZ_JAWLCK010000099.1:0-2648 GCF_041687175.1 Lutispora sp. | reverse complement strand
AATACTGCAATATCTTATGTACGGATTCATTGGTATGAGAGCGGCATGATACAGATGCTCGTTGCAGCAATGTTTGCAGTGTTGTCGCTCCTTGTGGCAGCTGCAGGAATCATGAGGCTGTCCGGCAGGAGAAAGGATAGGAAGGAGCATTTTATTTCAGTATTGTCAATCATTCATTGCGCCTGGTTCATCGTCATGTGCTGCTTGATTTTTACCGGTTTGAGCAATTTTAATCTGCTTAGCTATTCCGTTCCTATAAGAATATTTGCGCTGCTTGTAGCGACTACAAGCGTAGGAGGTATTCTATACACGGCATATTTATTGGTAAGAAAGGTATTCAAGCCGGATAACATACTGCTCATTGCATGGAATATCTCAAGTCTGCTATTCTGTTTATGGATGGTGCAGGTGAATATTTTGTAAC
This sequence comes from Lutispora sp., assembly GCF_041687175.1. NCBI lineage: Bacteria > Bacillati > Bacillota > Clostridia > Lutisporales > Lutisporaceae > Lutispora > Lutispora sp. The sequence goes on along the minus strand of NZ_JAWLCK010000099.1, from coordinate 2,224 downwards.
AAGCTAAGATGTCTCATATCTACAGGTGGGGGTATAAATCTTCCATAGAATCAGATGGATATCAACAGGAGGTGAAAGGTATGCACAACAATATACTATTGAGAAATGGATTGCTTATAGACGGAGCGGGAGCAAAAGAGGCTGATAACATATCAGTAAGCATTTTAAATGGGAAAATTGCATCAGTTTTTAAGGGTAACGACGAGCATATGAATTGTGAATATGATAGGATTATTGAACTGAACGGCTTGACTATATTGCCAGGGTTCATCAATTCCCATGCACACTCGGGCTTTAAGCATGTAAAAAATGAACCCTTGAGGGATTTTCAGCTGGATTACTTGAGAGCTTGCATAAATGAAGGGATAACAACAGTTCGTGATGAGGGTATGCTGACAGATGATCCTATTAAGGATGCAATTGAGAAGAAAAGAATGCTTGATGAAACTATGTATTATCCAAGGATTATAACCACCGGGAAATTCTTTTCAGCACCCGGAGGTTATGGGGGGATGGAACCGATAAGCATAAGGACTGAAGAGGAAGCAAGGAATAAAGTAAATGAAGTGCTGGACAAAGGTATTGATATGATAAAGACAGTATTGGAGGATGGACTTGACCCGAGCACCTTTGGGTTGCCAAAGCTGTCAGACGGGCTGCTTAAGGCTATCTGTGACGAAGCTCACAAAAGAGGTGCCAGAGTATCTGCACATGTCACACAGGCGCATAACCTGAAGAGGCTTGTGGATGCAGGCATCGATGATGCAGGGCATATTGTTTATGATGATTTGTCAGATGAACTCATTCAAGAGATGGTGGCAAAAAAAGTATACGTTGTTCCCACCCTTACAGTTTTAAAAATGATCAATGACAAATATGGTGTTCCCGTGCTTGAAAAGGGAATGGAGAATGTATATAGGTTTGTGCAGATGGGCGGAAAAATTGGACTGGGCGATGATTTTCTTGAAGAAGAGATGCCTTGGTACAGGCCGGGTATGCCTATGCTGGAACTGCAGCTTTTAAAAGAAGCAGGACTTACGAATATGCAGATAATTGTTGCAGCAACCAGGCATGGGGCTGAGATATGCGGGATAGACAAGGAAGTCGGTACCATTGAAGCAGGAAAAAGGGCAGATATGCTTATTGTTGAAGGAAATCCGCTGAAGAATTTGGAATGTATTAGTAATGTGAAAATGGTAATTAAAGATGGAAGTGTAGTTGTAGAAAAATAGGTATATGGTATAATATGGTTAATTGATTAGCTGGGTGGTGGTATATTGAAGCTTGACAGACTGGTTTCCATATTAGTGATGCTTCTGAGAAAAGAAAGAGTGCAGGCAAAAGAACTGGCTCAAATGTTTGAAGTCTCTGTTAGAACTATACTGAGGGATGTGGAAGCAATAAACCTTGCAGGCATACCTGTTGTCACCTATCAGGGCGCCAATGGAGGGATAGGGATTGCCGAGGGTTACCGCCTTGATAAAAGCGTATTGACTGAGGATGAGATGGCTGAGATTATTACTACTCTCAGAGGGGTGGCAAGGACATTTCCTGACAGCAGGCATGAGGTGCTCATGGAGAAGTTCAAGAATACTTTATCCGCCTCTCAACTTGAGAATGTAAATTCAAAAGCTAATCGCCTCGTCATAGATCCTTCTCCATGGGGAGAGGATGGATCGACAAAGGCAAAGGCGGCATTGATCCATAAGGCTATTGAAGATTCAAAAGAAGTAAGTTTTACATATACAGACACAAATGGTGAGAAGACTGCTCGTATAGTAGAGCCTTATTCGCTGCTATTGAAAGCCCAGAAATGGTATCTCTACGGATGGTGCCAATTGAGGCAGGATTTTAGGTTATTCAAGCTTTCCAGAATGAGTGAGCTTGCTATATCAGATACAAACTTTGTTAAAAGGGAAGTACCTGGAGAAGGATTTCCCTGGGAGAGCCAATGGCAAAAGCCTGAAAATATGGTTTCGTTGCAGCTAATTTTTGAAAAAGAGATGGAGAGCGTAGTGGTGGACTGTTTCGGTTCACATATTGAAAAATCTGAGGATGGAAGGATACTGGTTAATGTATTTATGCCGGAGAACAATTGGCTCTACGGATTGATTCTAAGCTTTGGAGATCAGGTGGAAGTAATTAGTCCGCCGCACATGAGAACCATCATTAAAGAAATATCGCAAAAAATTTATATAAAATATTTATAGAACATGACATACAG
>NZ_JAWLCK010000098.1:0-10216 GCF_041687175.1 Lutispora sp. | reverse complement strand
TGCACCTGCTCCTGCTGCTCCATAAACCATATTTATAGCAGCTACTTCGGATTCAGCCTGCAAGAAGCAGCCTCCTACCTGTGGAAGTCTTAAGGACATGTACTCAGGAATTTCATTTTGCGGCGTAATGGGATAGCCGAAGAAATATCTACAGCCGGCTTTTATAGCAGCTTCAGCTATAGCTTCGTTTCCCTTCCATAGTTCTTTCGCCATTAATATCCCTCCTCACAAATTACAGTTTTTCAACTTTGATAACAACATCAGGACAAATCCTTGCACATGAGCCACAAGCTATGCACTTATCCATCTCTTTTACTGTTGCTGGATGATAACCCTTGATATTGATTCTGTCCTTATCCATGACAACTATTTTTGTAGGACATACTGTTGTGCAAAGTTCACAGCCCTTGCACCTGTTTTCGTCAAATGTAACCTTTCCTGCCATTTTCTAACCTCCTTCATTCCATTTCCCAGGGCTTTTTCATAAAAATATCTATTGGAAATATCTCACCAGAGATATTGTCGGGTAATTGGTTGATTAGTTTTTTATGGACTACTGTATATTTAAGTGGTAGACCTAGCTCTTCTGAAACTTGCAGGCAGAGCTCCTGACCTCTTATTATGTCCTCAATCCTTGTGTCTCCGCAGAGGTGAGTATTGTTTACCAATGCAGTGACCTTCTGTCTTGAGCCTTGTTCTATGGATCTTAAGTATCTTATGGCACTATCCTTATCAGCAGTGAATGGTCTATTGGCATTCAGTACAAAAAACATATCATATTCGTCCTCATCCAATTTGTCATGATAACGGCCTAAAGCTGTTGCTCCAGCTTTGTCACCGCCCACATCTATTACTGTCTCAAAGCTCTTGTCTTCGAGCACAGTATGAATTTCAGGGGATAATGCAGGTAGATCTCCTGACAACCCTTTCACTGATGATGAAATGACTCTTATGCCCATCTCCTCAAATACAGGCTCTAATTGTCTGGATCTAAAATATGGGTTTACTATGTCCAAATCTACAATTGCTGCCTTATAACCTTCATTGGCAAGCTTAAATGTATAGTTAACAGCAAACTCAGTTTTGCCGCTGCCATAATGCCCAGTTATAATTCTAATTCTTTTATCGTCTTTCATAAAATCATCCTTATTATTTGTATTCCTTGGGCTCTTCCTCTTTTCTCAGAATTCTAAGACCACCTTCTGCCAAAGCAATCATCTCATCTTCTCCAGGATAGATGAGTACCTGAGAGATGAATTCAACCCTTTCCTTTATCCAACCAGTGAAAAGCTTATCATGTGCCAATCCTCCTGTAAGGCATATGGCTTCCACATTTCCTTCCAAAACTGCAGCACATGCACCTATTTCTTTTGCTATCTGATAAGCCATAGCATAATATACCATCTCAGCATGTTTGTCTCCAGCCTCTATCCTTTTTACAACCTCTCTGCCGTCATTGGTTCCAAGATGCGCTACCAAACCACCCTTGCCTACTATTTTCTTTTTCATCTCATCATAGGTATATTTCCCTGAATAGCATAAATCAATAAGACTTCCTACCGGCAGTACGCCAGCTCTTTCAGGTGACATAGGTCCATCTCCGTCCAGGGCATTGCTTACTTCAACTACCCTGCCCTTTTTGTGAGCCCCTACAGAAACTCCACCGCCCAAGTGAGCTACTATCAGGTTGATGTCCTCGTAGGCTTTGCCCATATCCTTTGCCGCTCTTCTGGCAACGGCTTTTTGATTGAGAGCATGGAGTATGCTTATCCTTTCTATTTCGGGCATGCCAGAAATTCTTGCCACATCATCCAATTCATCTACCACAACCGGATCTACTATATAGGCTGGGATATGAAGCTGTGATGCGATTTCATGGGCTATTACTCCACCCAAACTGGATGCGTGCTGTCCTCTGGAACCTGATCTTAAGTCCTCCAGCATTGCTTCATTTACAGTGTAAGTACCGCTTTCGATGGGTTTTAAAAGACCACCTCTTCCTATTACTGCGCTCAGCTTCGTTATGTTAATACCTTTAGCATTAAGGGTATCTAAAATCATATTCTTTCTGAATTCGAACTGGTCAATAATAGTTGCATAGGGTGCCAGTTCTTCATTTGAATGTCTTATTGTTTCTTCAAACACTGGTTTTTCATTATCAAATACGGCTATTTTTGTAGATGTTGATCCCGGATTGATAACCAACAATCTGAATACTTCCTGCATTTTATCTTCCCCCTTTCTCTTATATAAAGCACATGGATTCACGTCTCTTCATAATTAGATATCTGCCATCAAAACTCCAATGGCTATGGAGTTAAGTTTTGCTATATCGCTATCTGCTCTTGATGTAAGCACTATTGGAACTTTAGCTCCCACAACAATGCCTGCATTCTGAGCTTTAGCAAAGAAAACCATTGATTTATAAAGCATATTGCCTGCTTCTATCTGAGGTACCATAAGAATGTCTGCATTGCCTGCAACAGGGTGAACTATTCCTTTATGCTTGGCAGCCTCTAAAGATACTGCATTATCCAATGCAAAAGGGCCTCCCAGCAAGCATCCTTTTAGTTCTCCTTTTTTATTCATCTCTACCAAAGCATCTGCATCTAAAGTAGCCTGCATCTTTGGATTGACTTTCTCAACAGCAGCCAGCACAGCTACTTTGGGCTCCATATTCCCCATGGCATTGGCTACTTTAACAGCATTTTCAATGATCTGTTTTTTCTGTTCCAGATTTGGTGCTATATTCATAGCTGCATCGGTAACTATGAAAAGTCTGTCATAGCCATTTACTTCAAATACAGCCACATGGGAGAGCACATTGCCTGTTCTCAAACCTGCCTCTTCTGCCAATACAGCCTTTAAAATAATTGCTGTATCCACTAATCCTTTCATTACGATATCTGCTTTTCCTTCGGATATGAGACTTACAGCCTTTTTGCAGGCTTGCGCCTTGTCCTTTTCATCAATAATTGAGAATTTAGCAATATCCACTCCACAGCTTGCTGCAGCCTTTACAATCTCTTCCTTGTCCCCTACCAGTATGGCCTCAGCTATTCCCAAATCCTTAGCATTATTTACAGCATTTAAAACTTCAGCATCCTGAGCTACTGCAACGGCAAGAGTCTTTGGACCCTTCTCCTTCGCATATTTAACTATTTCATCAAAGGCTTTAATCATAAGAATTACTTCACCTCTTCTTCATATATTTTAGCTCTTTCTTCACCTGAGAGAACTCTTGCTGCACCTTCAGCTAAAGCCAACATTTCATCCTCTCCAGGGTACACCACAAAGGGTGCTATAAATTTAACTCTTTTTTCTATTCTTTCACATAAAAGCTTGGAATAAGCCAAACCGCCTGTCAAGACTATGGCTTGAACATCGCCTCCGAGCACTGCTGCCATAGCTCCTATTTCTTTGGATATCTGGTATGTCATGGCATCATATATAAGAAGGGCTTTCTTATCCCCATTGGCAATCATTTTTTCTACTTCTCTGGCATCATTAGTACCCAGATAAGCAATCAATCCACCTTTGCCAGATATCTTCTTTTTCATTTCAGCATAAGTATATTTTCCCGAATAGCACATTTTTATAATATCTCCTGCAGGCAGAGTACCTGTCCTGTCCGGTGAGAAAGGACCTCCGTGACTGGCATTGTTTACATCGATTATCCTGCCTTTTTTCATCGGAGCAATGGATATACCCCCTCCTAAATGAGCCATAACTAAATTTATATCTTCAAGGGCTTTACCCATGTCTTTAGCAGCTTTTCTGGCAACAGCCTTGATATTAAGTGCATGAACCAATGATTTTCTGGGCAGTTCTGGCATACCTGATATTCTTGCCACATCTTCGAATTCGTCTACAGCAACAGGATCAACGATAAAGGAAGGTATACCCTGAGAATCACCTATACTCTTGGCTATTATACCTCCAAGGTTAGAAGCATGTTCCCCTTGGATTCCAACCTTAAGGTCTTCTATCATAGCATCAGTTACCTTATATGTGCCGCCAGGTATGGATCTTAAAAGTCCTCCTCTTCCAGCAACTGCAGCAAGACTACTGAGTTCTATTCCTTCTTCTTCCAACCATTTCAATATCATTGCTTTTCTGTAATCATATTGATCTGTAACTTTTTCGAATTTTTCCACTTCTTCCTTTGGATGGGTAAGACTTTTATTCATAATTGATTTGCCTTCTTTGAATAGTGCAACTTTTGTTGATGTAGAACCGGGATTGATGACCAGTATGTATTCCCTGCTCAAGGTTGAACCTCCTTATTAAATATTTTTAATATTCAATAATTATTTTATATGCAATATACATGCCAACAGCAAGCAGAAAGAAAAAAACCCTTCAATACAGGGTTGTTTTTTTCACAATCTACTTATTTGCAATTTATTGCATGCAAAATACTGCAATATCATGTAATATGCAATATTTTGCACACTATTTTATATTATATTTCTCCAGTTTATAGTAAAGGTTTCTCAAAGAAACATTTAGTACCTTTGCTGTTTGAGTTTTGTTATTTTGGCAAAGCTTCAGTACATGGCTTATATATTTTTTCTCAATCTTCTCTGTAAATTGCTCCAGTGTCATGGCTTTTTCTTGAGAAAAGTGAATTTCCGAGACAATACTGGTATTGGAATCTTCTAGTTCGAATTTTGGTAAATGCCTTTTTTGAATAACCTTCTCAGTCATTTTCATGTTTATTATGGCTCTACCAATCATATTCTCCAGTTCTCTCACATTACCAGGCCAGTTATATTCCATGAGCTTATGCACTGCATCTTCATCTATTTCTTCAATATTTCTGCCATATTCCTGATTATACTTTTTTATAAAGAATCGGGCCAGGTGGGCTATATCCCCCTTCCTGTCTTTCAGGGGCGGTATTTTTATGGGAAACATGCTAATCCTATAATATAGATCTTTTCTGAATTTGCCTTCCGCTATTGCCTGTTCCATATCTATGTTTGATGCAGCTATAACTCTTACATCAACACTTATAGGTTTTATGCCTCCCACTTTCATTATTTCCTTTTCCTGAAGAACTCTAAGTAGCTTGGCCTGGGTTTCAACATTTATCTCGCCTATTTCATCAAGAAAAATAGTTCCTCCATTAGCTTCCTCAAATAGCCCTTTTTTTCCACCTTTTTTTGCTCCTGTAAAAGCCCCCTCTTCATAACCAAACAACTCAGATTCCAATAGAGGTTGGGGAATGGCAGCGCAGTTAACCCTTACAAATTGTCGGTACTTCCTCTCGCTGGCGTTGTGTATTGCATGAGCAAATATTTCTTTTCCTGTTCCGCTCTCACCTGTTAAAAGTACTGTTACAGGAGTATCTGCCGCTTTTTTTGCTTTTTCTATGGCATTCAGCAGTTCAGGATCCTTACCTTCTATATCATCGAATGTATATTTTGCTTCCAGTTTTCTTATTATCTGCTTAGCTTGTCTTAATTCTTCGGACAGTCTGTTCATCTCGGTGATATCATGAAGAACCCCTACGCTTCCTATAAGCTCTCCATCTACTATTATAGGAGCTGCATTCACCAATACTTCTTTTCTATTAGGTCCAACTTTAAGCAAAGCTCCCTTTACAGGCTTCTTGGTTGCCAGGACCTTCATATGGACACTTTCACCTTCGGCTATATCAACTGTTGCAATCTTCCCCAGCACATCCTTTTCAGAAAGGCCTGTTATCTTTGTATAAGCAGGATTCACCATAATACCTATACCGTTTTTATCAACTACAGATATGGCATCCTGAGTAGCATTGAAAACGGCCCCCAACATACTCTGGACTTCTTTGAGGTTCTCCACAGTTATCACTGTATCACGCATTTCATCACCACTTTCCTTAATTCAAGGGTTTATAGCGCTTAATTATTTCCTCCGCAACCTTTATGCCATCTACAGCAGAGCTTACTATGCCCCCTGCATAGCCGGCACCCTCACCAGCAGGATAAAAATTTTTCAGGTTCAGACTCTCCATTGTGTTTCCCCTAAGAAGCCTTAAGGGTGATGAGGTTCTGGTTTCTATTGCAGTCAATATACCCTCTGGTTGGGCAAAGCCTTTAATCTTTTTTTCAAAGCCTATGATGGCATCCTTCAATGCTTTCGTCACATAGTCCGGCAAGCACTCCTTGAGCTGAGCAAGTTTTACCCCTGGCTTATAAGTTGGCTTCACTGCTCCAAAATTATTTGAAGGCCTATCTTCCAGAAAATCACCTATAAGTTGAACTGGCGCCCTATAGCCTCCGCCTCCTAGAGAGTAAGCCTTTTCTTCCCAGTATCTCTGAAAGCTTATACCAGATAAGGGATGATTATCTCCAAAATCCTCAGGATATATGGTTACCACTATGGCACTGTTGGCATTTTGGCCAGCTCTATCATGGTAGCTCATACCGTTAGTAACAAGCCTATCTGCTTCTGAAGCTGCAGGAACCACATAGCCTCCGGGGCACATGCAAAATGAGTATACAGACCTGCCGGTAGCCTGGCTTCTATGAGTAAGCATGTAGTCTGCGGCGCCTAGCTTTGGATGACCTGCATATTCTCCATATTGGGCCTTGTCTATCATCTCCTGCAAATGCTCTACTCTAACACCTATGGCAAAAGGCTTGGATTCCATGGATAATCCCTTATGGAAAAGCATTTTATATGTATCCCTGGCGCTATGACCTATAGCTCCTATTATTGCATTGGAACATATATCTCCAATATCTTCAACATGAACACCTATAGCTCTATCTTCCTTAACAAGTATTTCATCAACAAGATGGTTAAATCTGAATTCACCACCTAAGCTTTCTATATGCTTTCTCATATTTTTAATAACATTTTTCAATACATCCGTACCTATATGAGGTTTGTATTCATACAATATTTCTTCCGGTGCACCGAATCGGACAAAACTGTCCAGTACCAGCCTTATCCTGGGATCCTTTATTCTTGTGGTAAGCTTCCCATCAGAAAAGGAGCCGGCTCCACCTTCTCCAAATTGTATATTGGACCTTGGAGAAAACTCTCCTCTATCCATTAAGGCCTCAACATCTTTGGTACGACTGTCCACATCTAGGCCTCTTTCAAGGATAATAGGTTTATAACCCCTCTGAGCAAGGGTCAAGGCAGCGAAGAGTCCGGCTGGGCCGGAACCTATTATAATCGGTCTATTATCAAGCTTCTCTTCGCCATGTCCTTCCAGAACATATTCAAATTCCTTATACTCCAATACATCCTTATTGTTTATATACTTTTTGTAGTTTTTCATACCAGGTATTTCTACGAACACATTATATACAAAATAGATATCCTTCTTCCTGGCATCTATAGACTTCCTTAGAATCCTAAACTCCTTGATATTTTGTGGCTGTAGTTTTATTTTTTTGCTTATTAACTTTATAAGCTCTGTATCTGGTTCATCAATGTGGAGCTTCAGATCCTTCACTTCTAGAAACATTAGAGTTATCTACTCCTTTATCCTTTAAAGTAATGTACATTGAAATAGGCTCTATTTGCAGTATTTGAACTTCTTCAGGCTTATTATACATTATATCAACTTCATGTATTCCTTCTGACAAACCTGATACATCAACATAAAAGGAATTATTGGTATTCCATGCGTTTACTATGCTCTCAGGTCCTTTTACAATCAATCTCATTACTATTTGCTGATGCTCTGCTGTGAGATTATCAGGTAAGTTTCTTATGGCTATATTGTTTATCTCTATTGGCTTTTCGATAATCTTTTCGATATTAATATTAAGCCTCACTGTTTCCGACTTGTTTGCCAACTCAACACCTTCCGGCAGCACCAATGAAACTTGCTGGTCCACAAAAGCTTTAGCATCTTGCAATTCTATCCTCTCTGTCTTGATGGAATTCAAATTATCCAGTATTTCTTTTTTCCCTGCAACATGAATCTCTCTTGGATTGGTGGATATGTTAGTAACTATATATCCCGGTGCAGGATTGACCACTACATCCGGCTCAATAACTACTATTTCTGTATATTCTATTGGGATTTCTACATCCACCGACTTGGGTGATACATCTAAGCCTTCAATTTCTTTACCTTCTTCATTGAGGATTTTCACTGAGATGTTCTTCTTTACAGTTGCAGAAGAGCTGCTTATATCTAAATCCACTGCAGCAGTTTTTACCTTATTTACCAGGCTTTCAGCTCCTGTTATTGTCACTTCTCCTGGGTTAACTGAAGGAGTCATGGCTGCCATTCCCTGCAGAGGATTTCCGGTAATATTCATTACCACAGGCATGGTGACAGATATCACATTATCGAATCTAACTCTTATGGATTTAGATGACATGGAAGTAATATCAACGCCCGCAGGTATTCCGCTTATTTGAATAGGTATTTGAAATTCACCCTTTTCATCTTGATCCCTGATATCTGCTGTAGCATTTAAAGATGTATTGTTTATCCTATCCAGCGTATTTTTATTGCCCTTTAGCCTCAAATAAACATTATATGAAGTATTATCCAGTAAGGTAATGTTCTTAGCAGCAAGAGTTTCTACTCCTATCAGCTTTACAGGTAGAGTGATGTCTTTATATACCACAGGATTTTGTTCTGTTATGACATAAAGCCAGAGCATTGTAGCCAAAAGTACAGACAATATCCTGGCTGTAATCTTTTTATCAAAAAAATTATTCATTTTTCACACCCCATTTCGTCCAGACGGGCTGCTTCTTGGATTCAATCTTTATATAGTGGTTCTTGAGAATTTCTCTTAGAGATTTGGTATCCAAATACCTGGATAGCTTTCCTTCTCTAGCAAATGATATGACTCCTGTCTCTTCGGAGACTATGACCACCAGGCTGTCAGATATTTCTGTGAGTCCAAGGGCTGCCCTGTGCCTTGTGCCTAGTTGTTTGCTCAGGTTCTGGCTTTCAGTAAGCGGCAAAAAGCAACCGGCAGCAGCTATCCTGTTCTTTCTAATTATTACCGCACCATCATGGAGTGGTGTATTGGGTTCAAATATATTTATAAGGAGCCCGGCAGATATGATTCCATCAATTCTTACACCAGTCTCAATATATTCATTGAGTCCTGTATCCTGCTCCAAAGCTATTATTGCCCCTGTTTTATTTTTGGAAAGATCGCTTACTGCTACTATGATTTCATCAAGCATTGTCTCCAATTCTTTTTCCTGAAGCTCATTTTTAGAAAAAAATCTTCCTCTCCCTATATGTTCCAAAGCTCTTCTAAGCTCTGGCTGGAATATTATCAGAATAGCTATAGCTCCAACTGTCATGGCATTCTTAAGCAACCAGTAGATGGTGTGAAGCTGCATAATATCACTTAATTTAGTAACAACAAGCAAAATTATTATTCCTTTCACCAGCTGCTCTGCTCTGGTCTCTTTTATAAGCTGCATGAACTTATATATTATATAAGCTACTATAGCTATATCTAAATATGTGCTCCATAGCTTCAGGTAGGGCAGTAATTCTCTAAATTCATCCATAACCTCACCTCTCCCGTTGTGCAATATTTTTCATATCAAATTAATTATACACCAAAAACAGTAGAAAGTTACATATATTATTTTAAAATGAATAATATTTCCTATTAGTTTAGAGACTGAAACAATAAAAGGATAAGCCTATTTAATTAAGCTTATCCTTTTATCTATAATATTTATGATTGTAACTATTTGCCTAATTAGCAAGGCTTTTTATCTTGTTTGTTATCTCATCAGCTTCCTTCAACAATCGACTCTCATACTCTGCACCTGATGAACCCTCCGACAAGTCAGCATTATAGTCTTTAAAGAATAATCTCGATATATCTCCTCATCTCTTCTATTGGCATTTGTCCAGGTGCTGATGCATTGACTCCTGCGGCAAAGGTCATGTCTGAGCCAAAAATAAAGCCTGTCATTCGGGTTATGATTCCCAAGGACCCCATGGATATAGCAATTAAGGGATTTTGTATTTCTTTTCTAGCTCTATATGTTGCATTGAGAAGTCTCAATACATCACCTTGTTCCTGAGGCATCACAGCTATTTTAGGTATGTCCGCACCATTATTAAGCTGTTCTTTTATCTTTTCAATCATAAATTCTTCCGAAGGTGTCTTTGTAAAATTGTGGTAGGATAATATGACTTTTACTCCATTCTTTGCTGCTAAGGATTTTATCTGCTCAATTTTCTCTTTACCAAAAGCCAGCTCAATATCTA
>NZ_JAWLCK010000097.1:0-10235 GCF_041687175.1 Lutispora sp. | reverse complement strand
GCAAAGGTAAGGAATAAATTTAAATATATCAAAATAACTCCACATAAATAGTATTAATGATATAATTACTTAATAGAATATTAATGGCACACAAAATGCATATCAGGACCCAAAAATGTTGCGAGGTGTATGTATGGTAAGAAGAAAACAACTTATTGTTGCTGTTATCGTATCCGTAATAATAACTGCAGTATTGACTTTTACAATTACAAATATGGTTTCCTTCAGCCTTGGGGATAGAGTCGTATTATCTAAAGAGGATTATAAATTAGTGAAGGAAACCCAGAAGCTACTGACACTCAAGAAGTATATCGATAAATACTATTTGGAGTCTGTAGATTCGGAAAAACTAATGGAAGGTGCTGCAAAAGGAATGTTTGAGGCCCTGGAGGACCCCTACTCTGTTTATATGAACCAAAAAGAGTTTAAGGAATTCAATGAATCAACCTCAGGTTCCTATGGCGGTATCGGTGTTATAGTAACAGATAAAGATGGTTATGTAACTGTTGTTGCTCCCATAGAGGATACTCCCGGTGAAAAAGCTGGATTAAGAACTGGAGATAAGATAATTAAGGTTGATGATACAGAGGTTACAGGCATAGGCCTTGAAAAGGCAACATCCCTTATGAAGGGGAAGAAAGGCACCAAGGTAGTGCTTACTGTGATAAGGGAAAACAGAACCGAACCTTTGATTATGGAAATCAAGCGTGAGGATATTGTGCTGAAAACCGTAAAAGCTGAGATGCTGGAAGATGAAATAGGCTATATAAGAATCAGCATGTTTGATGAGGACACAGGCAAGGAGTTTAAAAAGGCGTTGGCGGAAATCAAAACCAAGAAGGCTAAAGGTCTTATAATTGATTTGAGGCAAAATCCTGGAGGTTTTGTAACCCAATGCGTAGAAGTAGCTGATGAGCTGCTGGATAAAGGGGTAATATTCTACACTGAGGATAAGAATAAGAATCAGGTTGTAACTCATTCCAAGGATGGAAAGATTGATATTCCTTTTGTCATATTGGTTGACGAAGGAAGCGCCAGCGCTTCGGAAATAGTGTCTGGTGCTGTAAAAGACAGAAAAGCAGGACTTCTCATAGGAACGAAAACCTTTGGAAAGGGATTGGTTCAGTCTGTTGAGAAACTCAATGACGGAAGCGGCTTTAAACTCACTATACAGAAATACTATACTCCTAATGGTATAGATATTAACAAAGTTGGTATAGAACCCCATATAGAGGTAAAAGCTTTGGAAATCTCTGAAGATCAAAATCCTGAAAATGTTAAAGATGTTCAGCTGGAGAGAGCTGTTGAGGAAATACGAAAGCTAATAAAGTAGAAGAGGTGCTTGATGGTTACTATTATAAAAGTATCTAAGATGGTTATAGCATCTATAGGTTCTTTGCTTCTGAGTCCATTGTTCTGGATTGTAATAGGTATTACATATTACATGTATGGCAAGAGCTCCTATTTAGAGATGAGAATGTTGGGACACAAAATATCCCAATGGGAAAAAATTAAAAATTCCGTATTGGCAGGATTGATGGCTGGAATAATAGGAAGCAGTGTGTCTGTTTTTTTGGGAATCACAATTGAACAGTATTCCAGCCAATCAGGCTATATGAGTTCAGGCATTTTATATCTTTGGGTCATAGCTTTGCTCCTTTCCCTGATAAATGTACGATATTTGTGTTTTTCCTATGCAGGAGGCATTGTAGCTCTCATGAATCTCCTATTTGGGTTTCCAAATATAAATCCTGTGGGAATTATGGCTCTGGTGGGGATCCTTCATTTAGTGGAAAGCATGCTTATTTGGCTTGATGGCTATTCAGATGCTGTACCTGCATTTCTGAAACGAAAGGACGGAAGTGTTGTAGGAGGCTATATCATGAACAGGGTATGGCCTCTTCCTATGATGATATTATTTGCAATCATGGTGACAGGAAGCATTGGGGAGTCTGTGCCCATGCCTGATTGGTGGCCTATTATAAGGCAACCCGGATTGGATTTGAATATGGATGATTTGATGTATGTATTGCAGCCTATACCTGTGCTGCTAGGTTATGGAGATATTGCCATCACCAAGACGCCCGATAGGAGATGCAGGGACTCAGCATTAAAACTTTTTATCTACAGTTTAATATTGATTTTGTTATCTGCCATAGCATCGAAGATACACTTCTTTGCATATATAGCAGCAATATTCGCGCCTTTAGCCCATGAAATATTAATCCTCCACGGACAAAGGGAGGAACAGGAAGGCAAAGCCCTTTTTGATGCTCCTGAAAGTGGGTTAAAGATTTTATTCTGTCGTAAAGGTTATCCTGGGATAAAGATGAACCTGGAGCCAGGGGATATTATTCTGGGTATTAACAATATAAGAATCGATAAGGAAGAAGATTTGTCAGACTTTCTAAAGACAAATCCATCATATATATGGTTGGACATAGTTAAAGCCAATGGAGAAAAGAAAATTGTGGAATACAAGGATTATGAGAAAGGAATCTCAAGTCTTGGATTGCTTATTGTACCAAAGGCTCCTAATATGTATCTGGAGATTAATACTAAGGCAAGGCTGTTGAGTGGTATTAAAGGTTTAAGGAAAAAATAAATAAAAAAGGCTCTGGCCTTTTTTATTTATTTTTTCCTCTTATGACTGTTGTTTTTTATAGTAAAATCCAAAAGTTCCTGAAAAGCTGAACTCTCCTTTTGGCTTATGCTTTCAAAATATCTATAAATTTCATAAAATTTATCATTATTGTTTTTTGGTTGTTTGAAATTGGAATTTAGGTTTTTGTCCATTATTATACCTCTCAATCTAAATAAATTTACTAATATTATATCATAAATTATTTATAATATTACAACAAAATTTAAATTTATGCAAGGAATTTTTTGCTTGCAATTCATAAAAAATCTTAGATTTCTTAGGTGAAGAACTAAACTATTGAATTGTAATAAGGTTTTCTTTATGGTTAATATGCTTGTATAGGAAGCCCTTATTGCATAAAAAGCTTGTATATATAATCATCCTATAAATGTTGACAGTATCATGCTAAAGTAATATAATTTATACGAACACTTGTTCTAGAAGATGGAGGTTTTTCCATGGATAAATTTAAAATAGTATCAAATTTTAAACCTACTGGCGATCAGCCCCAGGCTATTGATCAGCTAGTTGATGGTATAAATAAGGGTGAAAGATTTCTTACTCTAAAGGGTGTTACTGGTTCAGGCAAAACCTTTACCATGGCAAATGTCATTGAGAGGGTGCAGAAACCTACTCTGGTGCTTGCCCACAATAAAACATTAGCTGCTCAGCTATGCAGCGAGTTCAAGGAGTTTTTTCCCCATAATTGTGTAGAGTATTTTGTAAGTTATTATGATTATTATCAGCCTGAGGCGTACGTACCTCATACTGACACATATATAGAGAAAGACGCTCAGATAAACGAGGAGATAGACAAGCTTAGACACTCTGCAACGGCAGCTCTTTTTGAAAGAAAGGATGTAATTATAGTTGCCTCCGTATCCTGTATTTATGGATTAGGAGATCCAGAGGATTACAGAGACCTGGTTCTTTCTTTGAGAAAGGGCATGATCAAGGACAGGGACGAGGTTCTTAGGAAGCTGGTAGATATTCAATATATGAGAAATGATATCAATTTCATAAGAGGCACTTTCAGGGTGAGAGGAGATGTGCTGGAGATTTTTCCTGCCGCTTCATCCGATAAAGCCATTAGAGTTGATTTTTTCGGTGATGAAATAGAAAGAATACTGGAAATTGATTCACTGACAGGCAATGTTGTCGGTGAGAGGCAGCATGTTTTCATATATCCGGCTTCCCACTATGCAACTACCAGTGAGAAACTTCAAAGAGCTATCGTGGCCATTGAGGAGGAGTTACAGCATAGAGTTAAGGAGTTGAGAGAACAGGATAAGATTCTTGAGGCCCAAAGATTGCTTCAGAGAACAAATTTTGACATTGAAATGATGCAGGAATTAGGTTATTGTTCTGGTATTGAGAATTATTCGAGACATATTAGTGGCAGGGAGGCTGGAAGTGCTCCCTATACATTACTGGATTTCTTCCCCAAGGATTACCTGATGATAATAGACGAATCCCATGTCACTATTCCTCAGGTAAGGGGCATGTATTTCGGAGATAAGTCGAGAAAGGATACATTGGTTGAATATGGTTTTAGACTTCCTTCCGCCTACGATAACAGACCTCTTAACTTTGGAGAATTTGAGAGCAAGCTTAACCAGGTCATATTCGTAAGTGCTACTCCAGCCGCATATGAGACGGAGAAAAGCAGCAGAATAGTGGAGCAGCTTATAAGACCTACAGGGCTTGTGGATCCTGAGATAGAGGTAAAACCTGTTAAAGGTCAGATAGATGATCTTATTGGTGAAATAAAGCTTCGAATAGATAAGAATCAGAGAGTTCTGGTTACCACATTGACCAAAAAGATGGCTGAAGATTTGACTTCATATTTAAAGGAAATGGACATAAAGGTTCGCTATCTTCATTCTGATGTTGATACCATGGAGAGAATGGAAATAATAAGGGATCTGAGGCTGGGCGAGTTTGATGTACTTGTAGGCATAAACCTTCTTAGAGAGGGCTTGGACTTGCCGGAGGTTTCTTTGGTAGCTATTCTGGATGCAGATAAGGAAGGTTTTTTGAGGTCTGAAACTTCTTTGATACAAACCATTGGTAGAGCGGCGAGGAATGTGGATGGTAAGGTCATCATGTATGCGGACAGCATTACCGATTCTATGAGGAAAGCCATAAGCGAAACAAACAGGAGAAGAAAGATACAAAGCGATTATAACAAAGAGCATGATATTACTCCCAAAACCATCTATAAAGCTGTAAGAGAGGTTATCGAAGCAACAAAGACTGGCGAGGAAATAGAAAAATACAATGCCAAGCCTAAAGAGAAAATAAACAAGGAAGAAATAAAGACTATAATTGAGGCTCTGGAGCAGGAAATGAAAGAATATGCAAAAAATCTTGAATTTGAGAAGGCTGCAGAGCTAAGAGATAGAATAAGGGAACTACAAGAGAAAATTTAGCTGCTGATGAGGTGCAATAATGTCAAAAGATAAGATTATAATCAAAGGTGCCAGAGAACATAATTTAAAGAATATAGATATTGAGATACCAAGGGATAAATTTGTAGTAATGACCGGATTATCAGGCTCGGGAAAGTCTTCCCTGGCTTTTGATACCATATATGCAGAAGGTCAGAGAAGATATGTGGAATCACTATCTTCCTATGCCCGTATGTTTTTAGGTCAAATGGAAAAACCAGACCTGGACTATATAGAAGGTCTATCCCCTGCTATTTCCATAGATCAGAAAACCACCAGCAAGAATCCCAGATCAACGGTGGGGACAATAACGGAGGTATACGATTATTTAAGACTTCTTTATGCTCGAATAGGTAGACCCCATTGTCCTAAATGCGGTAAGGAGATTTCACAGCAGACCATAGATCAAATGGTGGACTATCTGACAGCCTTAGAAAATGGTACAAGGCTCCAGATACTTGCTCCTATTGTAAGAGGTAAGAAGGGGGAGCATAGAAAATTAATAGAGGATATGAAAAAATCCGGCTTCGTCAGGATAAGAATCGATGGGGAAGTCATGGATATCAATGATGAAATTAAACTGGATAAAAACAAGAAACACTCTATAGAAGTAGTTGTGGACAGAATAGTAGTAAAAGAGGGGATAGAGAGGAGACTTGCAGATTCATTGGAAACAGTGCTGAAACTTTCCGGTGGACTTGCACTGATTGATATAATGGGAGTGGAAGAAAAGCTCTTCAGTCAAAACTATGCCTGTCCCGATTGCGGCATAGCCATGGAAGAATTGTCTCCCAGAATGTTTTCCTTCAACAGCCCCTTTGGGAAATGTCCAAGCTGCGATGGATTGGGAGAATTGACAAAGGTAGATCCGGACTTAGTTATCCCTGACAGGACCAAATCCATCGCTGAAGGTGGTATCTTACCCTTTGGCAGCGCCAAAACCGACACATGGTACTATGGAATAGTAGCTGCTGCTGCAGAGCATTATGGCTTCAGTGTTGATGTTCCCATTGGGGAACTGGGTGATGATGTGATTCATATGCTTCTCTACGGTAACAATGGGGAGAAGTTTAAAGTAGTGTATGACAGAGACTTTGGAAAAGGGGAAGCAATGATGTCTCTTGAAGGAGTTATACACAACCTGGAGAGACGATATAGAGAGACAAAGTCAGAAGCCATGAGAGCAGAGATAGAGGGGTATATGTCATCAACTCCCTGTCCCTTGTGCAATGGTGCAAGACTGAAGAAGGAAAGCCTCTCTGTATATGTAGGTGGAATTTCCATTGCAGAGCTATGCGATAAGCCCATACATGAAATACTTGACTTTATGAATGATCTTAAGCTAACACCCAAGGAAGAGATTATATCAAATCAGGTGCTTAAGGAGATTAAAGCCAGACTAGGTTTCCTTGTGAATGTAGGGCTGGATTATTTGACCCTATCCAGGACTGCAGGTACATTGTCCGGTGGCGAAGCTCAGAGAATCAGACTTGCCACTCAAATTGGCTCAAGCTTGGTAGGTGTACTATATATACTTGATGAGCCCAGCATTGGTCTTCACCAGAGGGACAACGGTAAATTGCTGAAAGCTTTGAGGGAACTGACGGATTTAGGCAATACACTTTTGGTGGTGGAGCACGATGAAGATACAATGTATGCGGCAGACCATATAATAGATATAGGTCCTGGAGCAGGATCCCATGGAGGAGAAATTGTAGCTGAGGGTACCATCAAGGATATTATGGCATGTGAGAGGTCAATAACAGGTCAGTATTTAAGCGGTAAAAAATTTATTCCTGTGCCAACAGAGAGGAAGAAACCAAATGGCAATTGGATCACCATAAAGGGAGCCAGGGAGAATAATCTCAAGAATGTGGATGTAAAATTCCCTATGGGGGTATTCACCTGTGTAACTGGAGTATCCGGTTCAGGGAAAAGCACCCTGGTGAATGAAATATTGTATAAGGCATTAGCCCATAAAGTATATAAATCAAGACTGAAACCCGGGGAACATGATGAGATACTTGGATTGGAAAATGTGGATAAGGTAGTAGATATAGACCAGTCGCCTATAGGCAGGACACCTAGATCTAATCCTGCGACCTATACAGGAGTGTTTGACATTATAAGAGAAGTATTTGCATCTACGCCTGAAGCAAAGATGAAGGGCTATAAGAACGGACGCTTCAGCTTCAATGTCAGGGGCGGACGATGTGAAGCCTGCAAGGGTGACGGCATAATAAAGATTGAAATGCAGTTTCTACCCGATGTCTATGTACCCTGTGAGGTTTGCAAAGGCAAGAGATACAACAGGGAGACCTTGGAAGTAAGATACAAAGGCAAAACCATATCCGATGTGCTGGATATGACGGTGGAAGAAGCCTTAGGATTTTTTGAAAACATACCAAGGATCCACAGGAAGATACAGACCCTATATGATGTGGGACTCGGTTATATAAAGCTTGGTCAGCCATCTACCCAGTTATCGGGAGGAGAAGCCCAAAGAATTAAGCTTGCCTATGAGCTTTCTAAGCGCAGTACAGGAAAGACAGTCTATATATTGGATGAACCTACTACAGGACTTCATATTGCAGATATACACAAGCTTTTGAAGATACTCCATCGCCTTGTGGAAGGTGGTAATACAGTTATTGTCATTGAGCATAATCTGGATGTTATAAAAAGAGCAGATTATATAATCGATCTAGGCCCAGAAGGAGGAGACAGGGGAGGAACCATAGTGGGTACAGGTACTCCGGAAGAGATTGCTAAGAATCCTAAGTCATATACAGGACAGTACCTGAAAAGGATATTAGAAAAAGCTATAGTAGAGGCGGATTGATCTTCAATCCGCCTCTTTTCACTCTATCCTTCAATAAAATTTTTGTATGCCATAGGAGCTGACTTATAATCCTCTAAAGGTATTGCTATATCTACTTCAAATGTGCTATCTGTAACTTCAATTTTCATAAAACCATTTAATCTTTCAACGATTTTTCTTATATTATGCAAACCTAAGCCATGATTGACCTTATCTGCTTTTGAAGTATAGTTTTCAGTCATATTCGCTTCTGATATATGCAAAGTCTTGTCTCTGCTATTTTTAATTTTAACTATTAGATTTTCTTGCTTTGTGAACATTTCTATAGACATTTGTCTTTCTTCTTCTGGTATTCTGCTGCAAGCCTCTATTGCATTATCTAAGAGATTTCCTAGTATGATGGATAGGTCTAGTGGATCACAGTATATTTTTCTTTGTAATGATATATTTAAACTTGTTTTTATATGCTCGTTATGGGCTTTTCCTAGTTTTACATTAAGTATTGAAGAAATTATGGCATTATCAACACTTATAATGCTGTTGAAGCTTGATAACTCTCCGGCAAGTTTGTTTATATAAGTTTTAGCTTCGTTAATTTTTTCCATACAGAGCAAGCCATATATACAGCCTATATGATGGTTAAAATCATGCCTTTGTGCTCTAAGTTGCTTGAGCATGTCCTCAATACCGGAAATATAGAATTTTTGTGCTAAAAACTCCTTTTCCCTTACTTTCCATTTGGCTTCTCTTTCAATTTGAATAGAAATTCTATTGATTACTTCTACTACCGATAAGCTAAATATGATTGATGCTACAGAGGTGAGAAATATATAATGAACTTTATGATCTTTGATGATAGATATGTTTTTATAGAACCAGAAAGCTGTGAAGCTTATTAAAACATTAAAGCCTATAATAAATCCAATTTGATACAATCGTGTTTCACTAATTTTATCAAGAAATTTAAATCTATTCCTGCTGACATAGAACAGTGTAAAGCTCAATGCTTTTGCAAATACTGCTGCAACAATTCTAATGGTATTATAATGAAAATATATATTGGGAGAAGATTTATTGAAAGGCAGTATTATTGCCATTGTGGCTATTTCACCAATAAACATGATTAACAATCCTACTATTGCAACTATATAAGTTTTTACTAAATTCCATCCTAAAACAATATGATATACTATTCCAGTACTTAGATACATAAATAGAAATCCAATAAAACTACCAATACCATAATAAGAGTTTAATATTGTGTTTATAGCTGACTGCATTATAACAGCAAAAATTATTTTTTTATGAGATGTTTTCCTTTGACCTAGTATGTTATATGCAAAGTACAGGAGTATAGAAACGTCAACAATATTTATAATAAATTCCATTGTTACCCATATCGTCATACCTTAAACACCTCACTTTATATAACCTTGTACACTTTTCTATATTATACCATTGGTTGTATTATTAAGAAAATGATAGATATGTTAAGAGATAAATGTTAAATATTACATTATCCCTACCACTTATGCAAAACGGGTTAAATTCTAAGTAAAATTATGTTATAAAAGTATAAAAGGGGGGATGTCTTAATTGAGTATTATGTTGTTTAAATAAGCGGCTTATTTTGGTTATTACTACAGAGAAGGTGATATTATGTTAATAGACAGTATATCAAAAACTATTTCACAGAAAATGCTGGACGCATCCATTATACCTATAGAAGATAAAGATATATACTACTATGGGCTTCAACTTATAGTCTCAACTATAATTAAAGGCATGGGACTTATGGCAATAGCGCTGTTATTCGATAAAGCAATAGAAGCGATGATATTTATAGGAGTTTTTGGAGTTTTAAGAATCAATGCGGGGGGATTTCACCTTGACACATATTTTAAATGCTTTGTAGTTACATCCGCATCTATGATGCTATGCATTTGGATAGGAAGTACAATACCTTTATCATTAATTCCTTATATCATAACCTGCTGTTTAGTAATAACTACCTTACTAATTTTGTTATATGCACCGGTTGATAATCCTAACAGGCCCTTAAATGGAAACGAACACAAAAAATTTAGAATAAGAAGCTTAAATGCTATAATTTTTCTCGCAATCGTCATAATTTCTTTATACTTTTTAAAATTAGAACTACATAGATATATATGCATTGCATCTTTAGCAATTTTGTTCGAAGGGATAACTTTATTACCAGTGTGGAAAAGCTTATAAATCAATTGATAAGAAATCTATTCAAAAGTCTATCACTTTGTTTTATGTTTCTGCATACCTATGAAGTTAATTTCGATTTATA
>NZ_JAWLCK010000096.1:0-10294 GCF_041687175.1 Lutispora sp. | reverse complement strand
CCTATACCCATGTATCGTGCTTTATAATCATTGAGAAGTTCTACAAATCTAGGTGCCAGTATAAACAAAGCGACTATATTGGCAAATATGGGTAATGCAGTAGAAGCATCAGAGAAAACCCATACAATTGTGCCAGGATATTCATAATATACAGCTATTAGTACCAAAGCTAAACTTGGAAGAGGATAAAGCCATTTATATAGATTCAGTATAAGATTTTTCTTAGGTGTATTTCCTATTAAATATCTTACTATTACTTCCATCTGTGCATATAATCCTGAAGAAGTGGTAACTCCAAACAAGAAAGTTCCTACAGCAAGTATTATCCTCCCAAACCTGCCCAATCCCACTTCAAAAGCGCTTAGTGTCAATGTGGCTCCATCTAACCCTGATGACCATTGACCTGTTACTATGATAATCAAAGAAGTTATAGTACAAATAATTATAGTATCTACAAAAACTTCGAACACACCTAGTATCCCTTGTTTCATAGGATGATCTGTCTTTGAGGAAGCGTGAACCATAGGTGAAGTCCCCCAACCAGCTTCATTACTGAATACAGACCGAGCCATACCTACCTTTATGGCTTGAGAAAAAGCTGCCCCAGCAAACCCCCCTACTGCCGCAGTACCAGAAAAGGCACTACCAAATATGAGACCAAAAGCATGAGGAACTTGCCCTATATTTTTCAATATAATAAATATACCGCCTAGTATATAAAATAAGCACATAAACGGAACCAATACTGATGCAATCTTCCCTAATTGAGGAAGTCCTCCTGCAATCATAATATAAAGTACTATTGTAAATATAACCCCTATAGTAACCAGGCTTATGTCAAATGTATTACCTAAAGCCTCAGATACAGTATAGGTTTGAATATTGATGAAAAAACCAACTAGAAAACCAAAAGCAAAAAGAAGACTCAAAAACTTGTATAATCCCTTTTTGTTCTTTTCCTCTCCTATTCCCTTTTTCATATAATAATTTGGACCACCATAGGCAGTACCATCATCATTTTTCGATCTATAGTGTACAGCTAGTGTTATTTCTGCCATTTTAATTACTTGGCCTAAAATACCGGCAATCCACATCCAAAATACAGCACCAGGTCCTCCAAAAGCAATGGCAGTGGCCACACCACCGATATTACCAACACCTATAGTAGTACCTATGGCAACACTCATTGCTTCAAGGGGTGATACTACACCCGCACCTGTATCATCATCTTTACTTTTAAATTTATTAATAGCTTCTTTTAGGGCATAACCAAGAAACCTGAATTGAAAGAAACCTGATTTGATAGTTAAGAATAGACCCGTAGCAAGAATTATTACTATTAGCGGCGTCCCCCACATATAATCCCAAACTATAACCTCAACCAATTCAAGAAATGTCATTTCAGCAACCCCCTTTATTTTTATATTCTATACAAAGGCGCTGTCATACAAGTTGGTCCACCATTGCCCGGAAGAGAAATATGCTGTCCTTCATATTCATGAACTTCAACACCCTCTTTAATAAGTTTTTCTTTAATGTCCGGATTTCCTTTAAGTATCACAACTTTCCTCGGTTCAATAGTTAATACATTGCATCCTAAAGGCATGTATTCATCGTCTATTACTTCAATTAATTTTATCCCTTTCTGTATAAGCATCTGCCTGAAAAATACCGGCATATATCTAGAGTATACTACTGCCAAATCCTTGTCTATAGGACTTATAACAGACATGAGATGTAAGCATTCTTCCTCATTGTTTCCATGTGGCATAGGCACTACTATAACTTCATCAACTATATCTTTTACTATTTCTTTAAACTGTCTTATTCCTTCATCATTGGTTCGATAACCTCTACCAATTGCTACTCTGTCATCCTCCAGCCAAAGCACATCACCGCCTTCTACGGTACCAGTACCAGTGATTTCCCCTAAAATGGGAACTCCTATACTTTGTAGATACGCTTTCATGGCTTTGGGCTCGTTTTTTCGAGCCTTTTTGCCCATGTTAAGAATTATTGCACCTTTTTTAGTAAACTTAACAGAATCGTGAGTGTAAATAGAATCCAGTCCTGCTTCCGAGTCTTTTGGGAGACTTATAACTTCTGGCACTAATTTTCTTATAAGTGCTTCAAAGGCATCATACTCTTCTACGCATTTTTCGTAGTCAGGGCAGCTGAAGAATCCCCATTTCTCCCAATTGTCTTTTAGGTATTCTTGACTTATGTAAGCGTCTCTCGCATGTTTGATGACGATAGTTTGAATCTTGTCCACCATCGACTGACTACCTACCTTCATTGTTACACCTTCCTTTCTATATGTTATATTTAATATATTATATATTGTATACAATATATAATATATTTTCATTATAATATTTCTATTCTGAATATTCAACAATTATTCTGAATATAAAGTTATTTTATTTCTGAACAAAAAAGTGTCCTGCAGAATTAATCTGCAGGACACTTTTTTTGTTCAGAAATTGTTGGATATTAGCTACAGTATTGAATCATATTGAGCATATCTGACATTCCAATGTACTTCTTTTAAGTACCTTTCTAATTCAGATTTATTTTTTTCTTTAAAAAGTCTAAAAATTTCTTTATGCTCATTATGGGTATCTTGAACCACCTTAAACAATGTATCTACCTGTTCTTTTTCTGTAAAATAGGTCTGTCTGATAAAATTTCTCTTCAAAGATGACAATAACCGGGATAGTTCTTCATTATCAGCAACTTCAATAAATATATCATGGAACTTCATCTGTAGTTTATAATAATTGTTATAGTCCCTATCATTTATAGTCTTGTCTATTTCCTCTATAACGCTTTCCATTTCTTTAAGTTCCTTATCTGTCATTCGATCTACTGCTAATGAAGCAGCCAGGGCTTCTAAGCATCCTATTATAGCATAAATACGTTTTACTCTTTCAAGGGTCAGTTCTTTCACTATAAAGCCTCTTCTTGGATTTTTCTCCAAATACCCTTCATTAGCAAGTTGCAATAAAGCTTCTCTCACAGGAGTTCTGCTAACTTCTAAATCTTCGCTTATTCTATTTTCGCTTATCCTTTCATTAGGTTTAAGACTGCCATCATTTATCTTGGCAGATATATAGTCATACACATGATCCTTTAAAGTTTTGTATTTTATCATGAAAGTACTCCTTTCAAAATTTTCTATAATTCTTTCAAGAAAGGCATCCTTGAGTGTTCTAAATAGAAGCCTTTCCTTTTGTCATACGATTAAAGAAAATATGACATGATTAAGTATTCTGGGGGTTCTATAAAACAAGTCTTCCTTTAAAACCCTTTCTGTTAATTTATGGAAATCCTTTCCCCATGGTCCTATGTTGATGCAAGGCATTGAACATTTTTCTATTTTATCAAAAGGTATCGAATAAATCGAACCATATAAAGGCATATTGCCTTTCAAGCTTTGAGCAACTTCCTCTCCATTTTTTATAGAGGTGTAGCTTAGATCAGAAATGCCTGTAAAAAAGTATTCCCTTTCATAAGGCTGCTGGAATTCCTCCATTGCATATCTGATGATATCATCAGATATGTTTTTGATCCTGATATCAAGTTTCTCAATGTTAAAATTAGATACATTTGGATAATATGGAGGAGCTAGTCCTATAACAACCCGAGGAGACAAATCATCTATGAAGTCAAATATCCTCTCAACCAGATCAAAATTTATATCTGCCATAGATTTCTGCCCCATCATCACTTTTCTTTCTGCTGCTGCTAATGCTTTATTATAATTCTGGATGAAAACATCCGGATAATTCTCATTTGCTTCATCATAGAGTTCTTTGTATGTTACAACCTTGGGCTTCCAAGGCAGAGGATTATATATTCTGTTAATATTATGGCAGAACTTCTTGTACTCCATATTCATATAATCTATCAATTCCGAAAAAGCTTCCATACATAATTTCTTTATAGCATTAATCATTACTATAGGATCCTTATCCAAAGTCAGCACACTCATATAACCATAGGCACCCAGAGGCATGGAAACATCATAGTGGGTCTTGCTGTCTTTAAAATGCAGCCAGGTAGGCGGAGGAGAAGCCTCGTTTTGTATAAAGTCTGATAGTTCCAGATTTAATTCTGTTTTGCTTACAATCCTAGCCAGTAGACTCACAGGATTAAATCCTTCAAAAACCTTACCTGCATGGGACAGGAAGCCGCGAACATAGATAAAAGGCATAATCTTTCCTACAGAACCTTCTGATATTATACCAGTATCCTTTTTAACCCTTTGATGGGGTTCTGAGTTTATTGTAAGCATATATTCCAAATCAAATCGTTGTTTTAGTTGATCTAAAAGTTCAAGAGCCCCTCTCATGCCGGCGGACAGATTTTCTTCATCGGGTACGGATAAGTATAGGATATTCCCATTTAGATTTTTTAGCTTTGTATATCTTTTTAGTAAAGCTAATTGAATTGCGGCTCCTGCTTTCATATCAGCGGTGCCTCTTCCGAATATGTAATCACCGCTATCCAAGTCTTCTCTGGCTTCCTCTGACAAGTCTTTTTTAATGGATAAGAGCTCTCTCTCCAGTTCCTTGGGCGAAAAAGCATAGCTTTTCAATGTTTTAAAATCTTCAACATCAACAACATCATAATGATTTATAAGTATGATGGTATCTTTCCCTGTTCCTTTGACTAAAGCCCAAAAGACAGTTCTTCCTAAAGGGTCTTTATCTATGGGATAAAATCCATAATAATCAGGTCTTTGTTTAAAGTATTCAATGCTGTGGAAAAATTCTTTATAAAAGCCTTCCATATTTTTTTCGTATATAGTATTTGTGTCACTTTTTACCTTAATCATGGAGTAGAAAATATCTTCTATTTCTTTGTCTATGCCTTTAAGTATTTCATCCGGCATTCTAACCCCTCTTTCAATAAATAAATATAATAACTTAATTATATTATATATTGTATACTGTATGCAATACGGGTTTTTACATAAATTACAAAAAATAAAAGACTCCTTTTGGAGTCATTTATTTTTACATACATCCTATTTTCATATTGTCTTTATGAAGATAAACTTCTATTGAATTCGTTAAAATGTCACAATAACTATAAGAAACTGCTCTGCCCGCGTCTTCAGTAACATCACTATCTATTCGTACAACGAATATGCTAGGGTAAGTTTTTTCAATTACACCTTCCCTTATTGATATTCTCTTTCGACCCTTATTGGCTTTAAGCACCACTCTTTCCCCAACATGATTGTCAACATTCCTTTTGATGAGGGATAGGCTGTTTTTTGAGGCCATAAAAATCACCTTCCTTCCCAACATCTAATATTTTATCATATATTATAGAATATGTCAAATTGGGGTTAAATATTATATCAGATGGTGTATTATTAAGTCAAACATATTTTTCGTGGAAATTTGAGCCGCAGATAGAAAAAACGGGACATGACAACATTTCGTTGTCTGTCCCTCCAAAATACTCTTATATATAAACCGATTCCATTTCCTTAGTTTAATTCAATTAATTTCTATTATTTTTTGATAGGGCAACCTCCACCGCTTTGCTTATGGATTTGTACCCAGTACATCTGCATAAATGTCCTCCTAAGGCTTCTGTTATATCTTCATTGCTTGGATTTTTCTTTTTATCAAGAAGGGCTTTACCCGCCATTAACATTCCCGGAGTACAGAAACCGCACTGAGCAGCTCCTGTTTCTATAAAGCTTTGCTGCAATGGGTGAAGCTTATCCTTTTCTCCCAATCCTTCTACTGTTATTATTTCTGCCCCGTCTGCTTCCACTGCCAGTATGATGCAGGATCTCACTGGATTTCCGTTCATTATTACCGTACATGCTCCGCATTCGCCATTTTCGCATCCTGATTTAGTACCTGTTAGTCCCACTTTATCTCTTATGAATTGAAGAAGAGTCATGCTTGTTTCTACTTCTTCCAGATATAATTGGCCATTTATATTTACTTTGATGCTATGCTTCATAGGAGACACCTCCTTTTATTTCGGAGAGGGCTTTCTTAATTAATACACTCACCATTTTCTTTTTATACTCGGGATTTGCTCTAAGGCTTCCCTTCCTGGGGTTTACATCTTTTAATATTTCGTCTATTGCATCATCAATAAGTTGGTCTGTGAGCTTCTTGCCTGCCAATAGGGCTTCACCTCTCCTAGCTCTCGCTACTGTTGGCATCACTGCTCCCAAAGCAATCCTTATTTGGCTTTCACCTTCTATTCCAATGTTTTCTGCATATACAGCTACACTTACTCCTGATAAATCCATGCCCTTCACTCTGGTTCTTCTGTAGTATTTGCTCTTAGAGCAATCCTTTGCTTTAGGCAGTATTATTCCTTTAAGTATTTCACCCTTTTTCAGATCTACCTTGCCTGGTCCCAGCAATAAAGATTCGAGACTTGTTTTTCTTTCGCCCATGTCTGATGCTATAACTGCCAGAGCATCATATACAAGAAGGCCAGGCAATGAGTCTGCGCTGGGAGATCCATTGCAGATATTGCCTCCTATTGTGGCTCTATATCTTATCTCAAGACAGCCGATGGAACCTGCTCCTTCCACTAAAGCAGTATAGGGTGCTATAAGAGGATTCTCTACAACTTTCTGAACCGGTTCCAGTGCACCTATCCATATGCCTTCAGGGATTTCTCGTATTCCTTTCAGTTCCTCCAAATCTTTCAAGTCTACAAGGAGTTGGGGCAGAAGTTTTTCTTCTCTCATGTTGACTACTACATCAGTACCTCCTGCCAAAGCAACAGAGCCTTCTTTTTTCATGTATTCCAATGCTACTTCAAGAGTTTTGGGTCTTCTATATTCTACATTAGGTATCATCCTATTTTCCCCCTTCCAGTGCCATCATAATTTTTTCGGCAGTCACAGGAAGTTCATAGAAGTCTTTACCGGTTGCATCATATATGGCATTCAAGATTGCAGGTGCCGGTCCCACAGCTCCGTGCTCTCCTATTCCCTTGGCTCCATAGGGTCCCGATTCTTCCGGTGTTTCAACAAAGTTTATCAGCACTTCTTCCGGCATATCTTCGATTCCTATAATTTTATAGTCCACCAGGTTATTATTTCTAATATTTCCCTTGTCTTCCGAGAAAACAATACCTTCAGTCAATGTGGAGCCCAATACCATGGTCATGCCTCCAAGAACCTGATCTCTAGCTACCTGAGGATTGACAATTGTCCCTGCATCTATGGTGTTCAATAATCTGTATATATGTATCTCCCCTGTTGTTTTGTCAACTCC
Source organism: Lutispora sp. (assembly GCF_041687175.1). Classification (NCBI taxonomy): domain Bacteria; kingdom Bacillati; phylum Bacillota; class Clostridia; order Lutisporales; family Lutisporaceae; genus Lutispora; species Lutispora sp. The sequence goes on along the minus strand of NZ_JAWLCK010000096.1, from coordinate 3,023 downwards.
CAGTTCAACTCCTACACAGCCAAAGGTCCAGTCGGCAGCCGCATTCCCTTGTCCCGTTTCTGGATCCGGATTTTGTACACCTTTTGGTACAAAATGACCTTCTCCTATAACAGGTCCTGTAAGAGCAGATCCATCAGGATTTTTATATCCTAAAGCTAAATCTCCCCATTTAAGAACCTTATCATTATAGATAAGCTTATCTCCCTCTATCTTTATATTTTTCACATCTGTGTCAAAGACCTTTGATGCTGATTCTTTCAGTTTTGATTTCAAATCTTCTGCGGCCAATAATATTGCATTTCCTGTTCCCCATGTGCCATGGCTGGCTACAGTCTGCCATTCATAAGGGGATATGAGGGTGTCAACTTTATTTGTAACATTTACTTTTTCATAGGGTATATCCAAAGCTTCAGCCACTATTTGAGCTAAAGCCGTATATGTTCCCTGTCCCATTTCTATTGCTCCTGTAGCAAGGGTAACACTGCCATCAACATTGAGCTTCAAATATACGCTGGATTGAACATTGGTAGGCATGCATGGTGTTTTCATGTAGGCAGCCATGCCCCTTCCTACCATTATATTTTCTCCCTTGTCCGGTTTCGGAGATTTGTACAGCTCTTCAGCAACTTTTTGGGCACAGAGAACCACATTGCCGTTTTCATGTTTCATTACTTGGCCTATACCATTGACTTTTCCTTCTGCCAATAGATTCTTCAGCCTGAATTCTGCCGGATCCATACCCAGTTTTCTTGCAGCTTTCTCCAGAAGCCTCTCAACTGGCAGATGAACCTCCGGATGTCCATAACCCCTGGAAGCTCCTATAGGCGGGGTATTGGTGTATACACCGTAAACATCCAGCTTCAGATTGGGTACTTCATAGGGTCCTGTTCCTGCCAGACCCATGCCTGTAACTATATTTACCGCATAGTCTGCATTTCCACCGCTTCCAAGGTAGCTTTCCCCCTCCATAGCAAGTATCTTACCTTCCTTTGAAACTCCTACCTTATATTTGCAATAGCCTCCTCTGCCTAAAGTGGTGCCTATAAACATTTCTTCTCTGGTTAGAAGCAGTCTTACAAATCTGCCGGGTACAGCCTTTGCCAGGCAGGATACCAATGCTTCGATGGTTATATCAGACTTGCCTCCGAAACCTCCTCCTATATAAGGAGCCACAACTTGAATCTTGCTCAAAGGCATTCCATGAAGCTCTTGCATGCAGCTTTGGACTACGAAAGGAGCTTGGGTTGTTGAGTACATAATCATGGAATCGTCCAGATTGTATTGGGCAATGGCACAATGGGGCTCCAATTGAACATGGTGTATATAGGGAAACCAGGTTTCGGCTTCCACTACCACATCTGCTTTATTGAAAGCTTCTTCAATGTCCCCTTTTCTCACTTTAAAATGTTGATAAATGTTCTTACCTACTGGATTTACATAGGGTGCTACATGATAATTCATAAGATTCTCATGGATTATGGGTGCTCCTTCTGATGCTGCGTCCTTTGGATGTATGACAAAGGGCAGAGGTTCATACTCGACCTTCACCAGCTTCAAAGCCTCATGAGCAGCTCTTTCGTTTATGGCTATAGCTGCAGCTACAGGCTCTCCCGCATACCTGACCTTGTTTCTTGCTATAGGATATTGATCAGCTATAGCAACTCCGAAGGGTCCCGGTACATCTTCTCCTGTCAGCACTGCAAAAACTCCCGGTTGTCTTAAGGCTTCACTGGTATCAATGCTCTTTATTTTTGCATGGGCATAGGGTGACCGAAGTACTTTGGCATGAAGCATTCCGGGGAATTTCATATCTGCTACAAATAAGGCTCTTCCTGTAGTCTTTTCTACACCGTCATTTCTGGTACAGCTTTTGCCAACATACTTAAATGTCATTTCTTTCACCTCCATTTAATGTATGGGAAAATGTATGGATTTTCCACCGCCACAGATTATTATTACTTGGTGCGGAATGTCCTCGGTGTTAAAATTATTAGTTTCGAGTAGCAAGTCTAGAGACATAATTCTCTTTTGTATTCATTTTTCGCAATGACCTGGCCGCCTTTTATCACATATAATCTTGCTGGCTGAAGCCTTATAGCATCATTTACTGTATAACAATCAAGTATAACTATGTCTGCGTCCTTTCCTTCCTCTAAGCCATAATTTTCAAGCCTTAATACTTTTGCCGCATCATATGTTATCATGTCAAATACCTTTTCTATTTCATGTGGCAGGCTCATATGGGCTGCATGTGCTGTAACCAATGCAACTTGAAGCATATCTGCACTGCCGAAGGGATAGAAGGTATCCTTAACGCAATCCTGTCCAAAGCTTACATTGACACCAGCTTCCAGTAATTCTTTAACCCTGGTAATACCTCTTCTTACAGGCTGCTTGTCGTTTCTACCCTGAAGCATAAGGTTTGTTACAGGATTAGTTATCATGTTTATACCTGCTTTTTTAACTTTCTCTATCACATAGCCAGCATAGTGATCATCATAGGCTGCCAAGGCACAGGTATGGCCTGCTGTGACTCTTCCCTGCCATCCTCTTTTTATGGTCTCGTCTGCAAGCATTTCTAAAGTCCTGTAGAAGGGGTCATCAGTTTCATCAACATGCATGTCAACATCAACATCATATTTTTCTGCTATATCAAAGCATATCTCTATATGTCTTCTACTGTCATCAGGAGTATTTTCATTTGCAGGCATACCGCCTACCAGGTCTGCACCCATCTCCATAGCTTCCCACATTAGCTTCTCACAGCCCGGATCCTTGAGAATCCCCTCCTGTGGAAATGCAATAGTTTGAATGTCCATTATGTCTTTAAATCTTTTCTTGGCTTCAAGTACACCTTCTAAAGGTTTTAATCCTCCTATGGTGTCTACATCTACATGGGTTCTCATCCTTGTGGTGCCATTCAAAGCCCCTCTCTTTATGACATCTCCTGCCCTTTCTACAATATCTTCTGTGGTGTATTTGGCTTTTTTGTCCCATATAATTTCTATAGCTTCTCTCAATGT
>NZ_JAWLCK010000095.1:0-10342 GCF_041687175.1 Lutispora sp. | reverse complement strand
AAGGATACTTGAGATAACAGCCTCCTGATCCGCAATCATGAAATCTCCTGATATGGTTGTTACATCTTTCCCATTCATGGCGGTATATCTTTCGTTGCCAGTTGAGACCGTCAAGGTCAACGGTGCTTTTATTTTATTTAAGTCGTGACCGGATGTCAGAAGCATATTTTTTAGCTCCGCCATAAACATTGCTTCAACCAAAGGTAATCTGCCGAGTATAGGTTTACCCTTTATGACCGATTCGAGCTGAGGCAGCACATGATAATTATATCCGAATTTCTTGTAGTATGAGGTATAAGTGTCTATGGGATGGAACGCTTTCAGGTTCTTACGTGTTGCCTGACCATATTTTGTTCTGATGGTGCCTTCAAGTTCCTGTCTGACAAACATTAGTTTATCTTCAGAAGATTCATTTTTCACGTTTTCCATTACTAGAATTCCAATATAACACTTTTTAGTCTCTCCTGCTTCATTCATAAAAATATCCATTATTCTTCCACCCATTCCTTTCCCATGATTTATATGTTTTTATATATTGTAGAAGTAACATCCATACTTTCGCTCCCGATAAGAATCATGCTAATGATTACAAAAACCAAATTGCCCTCCAAAATTTGTTGCATTTTTATTGCCTAATGATATAATTTTACTCGTACCACTGGTTCTATAAAAGAACCAGTGTAGCATGAATTTTATAGAGCCAGTTGGAGATATTATGTTAGGAATTGAATTAAACCGAAAAAGTGAATTAAAGTTATGGCGTCAAATTTATCAAGCCTTAAAGGATCTGATGCTATCCGGAAAACTAAAGGCAGGGGAAGCTCTGCCGTCCACACGGGAATTAGCAAGAGAGCTGAATGTTTCCCGCAATACAGTTTGCGAGGCTTATAACTTACTTATTGCAGAGGGCTTCATAATAAGCCGTCAAGGAACCCACACACGGGTATCGGACGGTTTATTCATAGAATCAGTTGAACCGCCATTATCTCCTAAAATAACTAACAACGCAGCACTGTCAATTTCAGTAGACTTTCGGACAGGCAGACCCGACCTAAGCCAATTTCCCAGGTTCCTTTGGCGTCAACTGCTACATAAAGTTTCCGAGGAGTTGCCTCTTGAAGCTTTTAGTTATACCGGACCGCAGGGATTACCTGAACTCCGAAGAGAAATTGCGGCTTGGTTGTTCAGGAACCGGGGTCTTAATGTTTCCCCTGACGATATCTTTATAACTGCAGGCGCAACGCATGGACTGAATCTTATTGCAGATATTCTGTGCAGGGATAACCAAAAAATATTGATAGAGGATCCATGTCATATCGGTATGCTTGATACATTCATAAACAAGGGCTGCTCCATTGTTCCCATACCAGTAGATACCGAGGGGATGCAGACAGATTACCTTTTAAGATGCCAAAAAACAGGACCCATATATGTAACACCATCGCATCAGTTTCCCTTGGGAGGAATTCTTCCCGCATCCCGCCGAGCTGCGCTGGTTCGCTTTGCCAGAGAAAATGATCTTTATATCATTGAAGACGATTATGACAGCGAGTTCCGATATAGTGGCAAGCCCATAGCTCCACTTTACACAATAGACCCTCAACGAGTGATTTATGTTGGCACCTTCAGTAAAGTAGCTTTTCCGGCACTGAGGATAGGCTATGTAATTTTACCCCACAGGCTTCAGGCACGTTGGTGTGATTTGCGTACTCATACGGATGTACAAAATCCATCCTTTGAGCAGGCTGCCTTGACAGAATTCTTAAGGACACGCAAGCTTGACAGGCATGTCCACAAGATGCGTAAAATTTACAGCCAGCGCCGAAAGGTACTGTTGGAGTCACTGGAAGAAGCCTTTGGCAGCGAGTGGGTTGCTTATGGAGATTCTGCTGGATTGCATGTAGCCATCGATTTTCCCGGAATGCTATTCGGCGAAGCTTTTTATAATTGTTGCCTTCAAAATGGATTATATATTACTCCGGTAGAAAGCCATTGCATAGAAAAAGGCAGGCACCAAAGTAAGTTACTTATTGGATATGGGCATCTGGAACCTGATGTAATCAGAAATGGTGTTGTACTTTTGTCTGATATTATTAAAAAATTGGATATCTGAGATGGAATATTTTAGTCCTCATTTTCACTCGCTTACCCTTTCTCCATGCTTTTTACTCATTGCAGAAAAGACTCACCAATTTTTAGCCTGTATGAAAAGAGAACTAATTATTCCATTTCCTATTCAACAGCAAGCCTTTCATTTGATTAAGATGGTGATGTATGCAACATATAATACAACTCAAAGTACAACAATCATTCAATACTATTAGCTATTCTTAAAATTTCTTTTGCTGATATATCAATATCTTCATAAGTTGTTTTATAGGAACTAACACTAATCCTCATTACCGACTTCCCAGCCCATTTAGATCCTCCAAGCCAACAAATATCCGTTTCTTGGACTCCTTTAATTATTTTATTTGTTTTCTCATCTGATTTATATCTAGCTAATACTTGGTTAAACACAACATCATTTAGTATTTCAAACCTCCTTAGTCAAATTGTATGGAGTACAATACGAGGAGTGTAATCATGATTAATTACTATGGCAATGAAATTACATGGATTCCAGAATTAAAAAAATCAAATAAACCCCTTTATATATTGATAACTGAAAGTCTTGAAAAAGATATTGAAAATGGGAAGCTTAAAAGTGGCTTCAAACTTCCTCCACAACGTATTATTGCAAACTACTTAGGCATCAGCCACAGTACTGTAACCAGGGCTTATACATTATGTGAAGAGAAGGGATTGATTAAGGGTGTAATTGATAAAGGAACCTTTGTCAGTAGTAATGCTGATAACATATTAATTACATCTGGGTCACAAAATGCCCTTTCAGTTATTCTAGCAAGCTTATTTACAAAGGGCGATAGGATAGTTGTTGATGAATTAACATATACAGGATTGAAAAGTCTTGCAAAGCTTCTTGGTATTATACTTATACCAGTTAAAGGGGATAACTCAGGAATAGATATTGAAGAGTTAAAGAATACTTGTAAAAGAGAGAGAGTTAAAGGTAATTATTTAATCCCTGATTGTCATAATCCTACAACAATTACAATGCCTATGGATTAGAGAACTGAGATTGGAAAAATAGTTGATGATTACAACTTGACTTGGATGCCTTCTCCATTTACGGCTGAAATCGTATCACTTTTACAAGCTACTTCAAAATATGATGAAATAGTCAGTATTAAGCTAAATATACTAAAGGAAAGAAATAAGATAACTGATGACATATTAAAAGAATTTAATCTAATACCATTTAAAACATCCTTGTTTCGATATTTATCACTTCCAAAAACTTTGATGATATTGAAACTGAGCATCATTTTCTGAAGTCAGGAGTACAAATCTTTTCTTCAAAAAGGTTTTCAACAGGAATGGATAGTAAACATAATGCTATTCGAATATCAATTAGCAGTCCTGAAAATGAAATTGAGTTAATCAAAGGACTTGAAATTATAAGAGATGTCATAAAATCCTACCAAAATAAATACGAACCAATAGTATAATTTTCTAAAAGTCCTTTACTTCTCCTTAAACATTGAGCTATATGGGTACTCTATAGAAGAGATTATTTTAAATAAATAAAGATATGGTGTAAATGACCATATCTTTATTAAATGGAATTACTTTCATTATCCCTGGGAGAAGCCTATTCCAAATACATTTATCATTATGCCAGTTCTCCCTGCTTCATTTCCCGATTCTTCAGAAACTGATACCATTAATTCGTAACCCTTTATTTTTATCATTATGGATTTTCCATTTGGATTCTCCATGGGAGTTATACTTATAAAATCTTTATACAGGCTCTCGTCGCTGTAGAATTTTATGGCTTCATCTACACTGTAATTTGTAGCGTAAATGATAAATCCATTCTGATCCCCTTTAAATCCATCTGCTATAACGATTTTTCCATCCGGAAGTATGGGAACGATTTTAGGGAAGTTTGCAGGAAGCTTTTCATACCCCGCATCCACCTGCCCCTCAGTCTTAGAAGTGCCTGAAATGCCGTTATTCAAAGTATCTTTGCCACCTACCGGAGTGGTATTGTCAAAATACTTCTCATAGACCCTTGTGGCAATGATCACTGACATTTCCCTAGTGCAGATTCCATTAGGATCAATTTTATTGTCGGATCCCTTCAGGAAGCCGTTCTTATTCATAAACCTTACAGCTTCAAGTGCCCATGGGGCAATATCCTTTTCATTGGCAAACTGACCTGCCCCTGAAGTATCCAAATCAGCTCCAGGGTTCATTGCGCTTATAGTACGATACAGCATGGCAGCAACCTGCTGACGGTTAACTGACCCTTTGGGGGTAAAGAGCTTTTTAGCACTATCCGTTCCGGTTACAATCTTCAAATTATAAGCCTTTAATATTTCAGGATTCGACGTATCTGAAAAAACACTCATATCTCCAGTTGTGGCCTGCTTGCCTGTATATTTCTCATAAAGCCTTACCGCCACCTCCGCAAATTCTTCCCGGGTTATGGGAGCACTCATATTATCCTTGATCCTGTCTGTTATGAAACCGTATTCTGCTGCCTTTTCAAGCTCAACCTGGGCCCAACTACTTGCACCTTTGAAATCTGCCTTGCCAGACTTTTCCTCCATATTTCCAAACATCTGGCTAAAGAACTCCTGCAATGCCTTTATATCCTCTTCTGACATGTCATCGACATTGTTCAATATTATCTGGGCATCTGTGCCAGGGTTTGCACCCTTGACATTCTTTAATGTACACCATATTGTTATTGTTTTATATTTCGGCAATTCAGCCCTCATTTCTTCCACCAACTCAGCCACATCAATGGTGACATCATTTATACCAGCAGGCATGCCTGATTGGCCTTCAACTACTTTTAAAACTTCATAAGCATCATTTTCACACTGTATCTTATAGGTGAAGGTAATATCGGTACTGCTGTTGATCATACCAGTTGTCAAATCCTTTACCCTTTTCACTCTGAATACATGTTTCCCGTCTATCAAATCCTTCGTCACACTGATAAATGGATCATTCCGTCCCGCAAAGGCCGTAAATACCTGAGAAAACAATAGCACAGCCATAATCAAAACTGCTGCAGTCAGTCTCAAAGTGCGTTTTTTCATTTACATTACCTCCTTATTTTTTTTCGAAAAGGGTCATTCTATCTGTCATATTCCATGATATAAATATAGTAATCAACCTGCTTAATAATTATCACCATCTGCTGCGGTATTCGGCGTATAGGCACTGTTGCCCAGTCCTTCTGGATAATATATAATTATACCCTCCTTATCATCCGGACTATAATGAAGGTATATGGACGCATTCTTATGAGTATCTCCTCTGAAAATAGTCAATCCCACGTCCTCTGACAGGTTCCCTCCCTCGATGCACATTTCTTTAAGCTTATTAATATATTTTGCCGCATCATCAGGCTCAAACTCTGCTATAGTTACAGTACAGTTTTTTGCTTTCTCATCCTCCATAACGAATTTGATCTTACCTTCAGGTTTTGGCAGATCTCCCATCGCTTCCTTGGGCCATGGGAGGTTCTCTCCCACTTCCATTACCCCTCCGTCAACCTTTACTTTGCCGCCATCCTTCGTAATGTCCACGTCAACTCCCATTGCTTTCTCAAGAAGCTTTTCAGCACTCTTTTCAGCTATTTTTTCTTCAACCTTCCTGCATGCACACAGTGAAAATGTCATAACAATAACCAGCAATACAACAGTCACTCTGATAGCTTTCATAGTCGCTGCTCCCTCCTTCTTATTAATTAGTTTTATGTATCTCCTGCATATGACCTTTAAGACCTGTCTTATCATCTCCTCTCCCAATATTTTCATATTTAATAATTAGCATTGCTCTAATAAAACGCCCAAACTTTTGTGAATTCCTGTCATAGCAACTAATTCATCCTATTCTACCTGCTTATGGCATAAACACAATCACTCCGTGGGTGATTTTAGCATTATCGGAGGGGACAGGAAAAATAACAGCCTTATTGAAATAGTCAGGCTGCGGTGCGCTTTTCCGTGTAGTTCCTGAAAACATTGAAAATGGATTTTTTAAACCCTCCAGGAAGAAGGTATCTCCACCAAAGACCTTCACTACAGCTACAGCAAGTTGTGTATCTTTAATCTTATATTGCAGAATGCGTATGGTTCCTTTTTCAAAATTCATAAACCGCAGTTTTGCTTCTGCCGCAAAAGCCTTGTTCACCATTACTAATGTGTACTGTTGTGTAAATATGGCTATAGGATAAGGAAAAAAATCGATAATTTGTTCTTTCGATTTATCATCCATATGAATGCTCCTCTCCATCTAAACTGCTGTTATTTTACATTTCTGTTACTAATATTTTATTAACCGACTGGCATTAAGGATAGGATGGATATACTTATATTTAGTACCAAAAATGTTATTCTGAAGCAAAATAGAAGTCAGACTTTCATGCTTAACGAAAGCCTGACTTCTATTTTGTTTACTTGAAGACTCATTTACTCTGATAATTTCCGATATACAGATGGGGAAACGCCAACCTTCTCTCTGAATAATTTTGCGAAATGCCCGTTATAATCTATGTTGCATGCGGCAAAGGCTTCTGCGACGGAAAGGTTGGTATCCAGTAGCTTCTCCTTCAACTTGCTGATTTTATAATTGATATAATATTGATACGGTGTTACTCTTGTATGTTTCTTGAACAGCTTCGTGAAATGGGCTTTACTAAGACATGCTGCTTTTGCCGTTTCGCTGGCATTATACCTATCCATCCAGTGGCTTTCAATATATTCTTTCGCCTTCTCAATTTCATCCTTGCCCCGATATACCCTCCTGTTGATTAATAATGCAACAACATATATCACCCGTTTCATGCCATCTGTAATAGGAAATAGCGTTATGTCCTGATATATTGCCTCAATGTCTAAATCCCGTATATCATATTTTTCGGTGATTTCTTCCAAAGGCACTCTAACATCTTGAAAAAAGAAGGTCTCTCCCTTAAAAGCCCGCTTCAACTCATGGAGCTTGCCCGTTGCGATAACGGCAGGATCTTTGAGTACGTTGTATTTCCCAACAATCATATCCGGGCTGGAAATATGATATTCAGTCAACATAGCTCTATTTACCAACACCGATGTTCCGTCCATATCATATACCTGGATCGGGTAAGGGAAGAACTCAACAACTTTGGCAAGTAGTTCTTCTTGTCCAAAGATTGATTGCAATGAATCCATAATATTTTTTTGTCTGCTTTCCATGTCACTTTCCATCTTTTCACACTCCCTGCATGGTTATCAGTGACTGCACTTCAGATGTAAAAAAATATAAAGCTGTTCCAATTATAGGTAGAGTAGCACTATTTTTTGCCCACGTCAATTATATACACTTTTAAGAACAACCGCGCTCTCCACTTTTGAACTACTACTTTATTTCATTAATTTCCCTGTACTAATTCCTTGTAGAATGTCTACATGTTTATAATCTTTTATTACCTCAATAAGATTCTCCATTTCATCAGTTACAATCTTATTTTTATGGTATACAATACTAAAATATCTATCCCAGTCACTATCTGTATTCTGAATTACATGTATTTTGCCATTTTTTATCTCTTCTTCTACTAGCCTTATAGAAATAACCGCTAAAAATTGATTTTCAATAACAGCTTTTTTAATAGAAGCAGAGCTGTTCCCCTCCAAAGCTATTCTTATTGACATTCCTTTCTCCAGCATATATCTTTCAAACAACTCCCTAGTTCCACTACCTTGTTCTCGCATGGCAAAGCTTTCATTTTCAAGGTCTTCTAGCTTAACGATTTTCTTCTCAGCAAAAGGATGCTGTGTACTGCAGATAAGAACCAAGAAGTCATTTACTTCAGGGATAGAAATCAAATCCGGACTTTTAACCTTTCCCTCAACGATACCTATATCCAGTTCCGATTTCAACAACTTATCTTCTATATGCGTCGTATTATCTACGTAAGAATATGTTTCAATTTGCGGATTGTTTTTCCTGAAGGCATTAATAACATCGCCAAGAATGCAATCACCGACAGTGTGGGTTGCGCCAATTCTAATTTTCTTAACATAATTATCTTGAACCATCGCTTCTTCCATATCATCAAACTGCTTTACCACATTTCTTGCATAGGAAAGAAGCCTTTGCCCCTTTGCTGTTATATATAACTTCTTAGAAAGTCGTTCAAACAAGAGCCCTCCATAATGTTCCTCAAGCTCTCTGATTGCTTGGCTTACTGTAGGTTGAGAAATAAAAAGTCTTGATGCGGCAATGCTCATTTTACCACTATCAACAACTTCAATAAATATTCTCAAATGCCTTATCGTCATATTATCACCTTCTACTCCAAAATTAATCTTAAATCATTGATAGGTTTTACCTATAACTATAATTAGATAATATCATTTTATTATTAACTTAACAAATGGTATATTAAAATAGTAGCCTGTTAAATTTCAGACAAAGAGGTGTAAATATTATGAAAGTTCTTATTATAGGCGGTGTAGCAGCAGGTACAAAAGTTGCTGCAAAGCTAAAACGCGAAAACTATAATTGTGACGTTACAATATTAACTAAAAGCAAAGAAATTTCCTATGCAGGTTGTGGACTTCCCTACTATGTTAGTAAGGTTATCCCAGAACGCAGTCAATTAATTGTTAATACTCCTGAGAGTTTTTCAAAACTAACTGGGGTTTCGGTAATGACTGAAGTAGAAGTGACAAAAGTTAATCCTGCTGAAAAAACTGTAGATGCACTGAATTTGAATACGCAAGAAGTACTCAAGTATGAATATGACAAACTAGTTGTTGCCACAGGGGCTGAAGCTATTAAACCACCAATTAATGGAATAGATTTGAAAAATGTGTTCTTTATGAGGACCCCAGATGACGCTGATGCCTTGCGTAATGCCGTTGAAGCAGGCGAAATCAAGCGTGCTGTTGTAGTAGGCGGTGGATATATAGGTCTAGAGATTGCTGAAAATTTATCATCTCAAGGAGTTAAGACTACTATTATTGATATGGCAAAGCATATTCTTCCTGGCTTTGATGATGAGTTTGGTGAGTATATTGAAAACCATTTAGCTGATCAAGGAATTATGACTTTTACTGAAACAAAGCTTGAAGCTATTATTGGTGAAGAAAAGGTTGAGAAAATCAAAACAAATAACCGTGCTTTCAAAGCAGATGCTGTTATTCTTTCTGTAGGTATCAGAGCTAATACAGCTTTTCTAGTTGACTCAGGCATTGAACTGATGCCAAATAAAACAATTAAAGTAAATGAGTTCTTACAAACAAATATAGAAGATATCTATGCAGTTGGTGACTGTAGTACCGTAACAAACAGATTGACAAAAGAACCGGCTTGGTCTCCCATGGGGTCTACTGCCAATATTGCAGGTCGTATTGCTGCTAAAAATATTGCCGGTACTAAGATAGCTTATCCAGGAGTTCTGGGAACTGCAGTTGCTAAGCTTCCTGAACTTAATGTAGGAAGAACAGGATTAACAGAAGCAGTTGCTATACAATCCGGTTTCAATACAATAAGTGTGGTAGCTGTTGTAGATGATAAGGCTCATTACTATCCCGATGCTTCTTCCTTCATTGTTAAGATGATAGCTGACAGAGAAACCAAGCAATTATTAGGTTTGCAAGTGCTTGGCAAGGGTGCTGTAGATAAAATGGTTGATATTGCTGTTACTGCAATTACTATGGGAGCAACTCTTGAAGATATTGAAAATATGGATTTAGCTTATGCTCCACCATTCTCAACAGCAATTCATCCCATCTCACATGTTATAAATATATTGTTAAATAAAATAAGCGGTGAGTTTGAAACAATAACACCTGCTGCTTATGCAAATGGAGAAGCCAAAGACTACAAAGTAATCGATGCATCAATTAGTCCAAGCATAGATGGTGCTGATTATGTAGATCTCACAAAGGTTACTGGAGAACTTCCAGAACTTTCAAAGGACGAAAAACTTCTTTTAGTATGCACAAAAGGAAAAAGAGCATATATGCTACAAAACCGTTTAAAGCATTTCGGTTACACTAATACACTAGTTCTTGAAGGTGGTACCACCTTTAATGAAGTAACAATATAGATAATAAAAATTAGTTTATTGGAGGATTTTAATTATGGCATGTTTAACTGTTAGTGCTGCTGACGAAAAAAGAGTAAAAGCTTTAGGATTTTTAAGTAACAAGGGTACGGATAACTTCTCGGGAAGGATTATAACAATCAACGGTAAAATAACAGCTGCTCA
>NZ_JAWLCK010000094.1:0-10628 GCF_041687175.1 Lutispora sp. | reverse complement strand
AAGCCGTAAGGCTGGCACGGACGCCAGCCTAGGCATCCAGGACATGGAGGTCCTTTGGGTGCCGTTAGGCTTTTTGTGAGATCAAGCTATAGAACTGTCAAAGCGAACTCTTATATCTGAAGCACATGTCTAATATACCCATTTTAGTGTCTTTTAGTGGCTAAGAATGATACCCTCCGTGCTAATCCGTGGTTACCTCCGTGTAAATCCGTGTTCCTCCAAAAGACCCTAGAGGAATACCCTAATCCTGAGTTCTGAACTCTGAGTTCTAATTAAAAAAACATCATAATAATAATGGGTAAAAATATGCCCGGCAGCATATTACCTACTCTAACCTTTTTGATATCCAAAATAGATAGGGCTAGTCCAATAAGAAGAACCCCACCCACTGCAGTCATCTCACTGACCACTGCATCGCTGAGATAGGGGGCTACTACCGAAGCTGCCAAAGTTAATCCTCCCTGATATATCAAAACAGGTACAGCAGATAAAGCTACTCCAAAGCCCATGGCAGCAGCAAAAATAATTGAAGACACCGCATCTATGATCGTTTTTGCATATAAAACCTCATGGTTTCCCGATAATCCGCTTTGTAGGGATCCCATAATTGCCATAGACCCTACACAAAAAAGCAAACTTGCCGTTACAAAACCTTCAGAAAATCTTCCTCCAGTTCCCTTGAATTTGGATTGCAGTGAATCTCCTAAGTTCTCCAATCTCTTTTCTATATCAATTAATTCACCGATAAGGGTTCCCAATACCAAACTAAAAATGAGCACCATAATTTCCTTAGATTCCATAAAAAACATTATTCCCAAGCCTAGTGTAAACAATCCCAGTGCATACATGATGGAATCCCCAAACCTTTTAGGCAGGCCTTTTTTCATAAACATACCTATTATTCCGCCTGCAAATACTCCTAAAGCATTTGCAATGGCACCTGATAAAATCACTGTAATTCCCCCTTACCGCTTCCTATTTTCATCTCTCTTGCATAATAAAACAAATATTCCTGGGCAAAACCTGCCAGTCCACCGAATTTTTCTCTGGCAAACTCATGAATACTCTTCATGGGCACATCTTCATGAAGATAGAAATGCTCCGTAACTCTCTTTATCCATACATCAACAGGATATGTGTCATATTTCTCCATAGAAAAAAGCATTATGCAGTCTGCCACTTTAACTCCTACCCCAGGAACCTTAAGCAGCTCCTCGCGAGCACTATCTGCATCCAGATTTTTGATATAATCCAGATCAATGGTTCCATCCAAAACCATATTAATAGCCTGAGCTATATATTTGCATCTAAAGCCTGCTTTACATTTTTGAATGTCACATAGCTCAGCCTCAGATAGTTCCTCCGGTGTGGGAAATGTATAAAATATCTCCCCATTATACTCAATGGGCTGTCCATACATTTCCGACAGAAGCCCTATGCTTCTGGCTATCATTGGTATCCTGTTGTTTGCCGATATAATATATGATATAAGCATCTCCCAGGGCTCCTGCTTCAATATCCTGATGCCTTCTCCATATTGTATGGCAACCTTCAGAACCGGATCTTCAGAAAGCTTTTTCTTTATTTCACCATAATCTCTGCCTAGATCAAAATAGTCAAACCATATTTCATTGAAATCCTGAATATTTGTATTGATTAGTTGAACTCTTTTGTTGACCTCATCTGATTTCACATTTATCACTTTTCCAAAAGCAACTCCAGTATAGCTGCCATCAGCCTCAGGTCTCCATCTGAAGCACTGTCCGCATTCAAAAATATGCTTAGCATTGAAGTCATGAACATTATCCAATATCAAGCCATTCCTGATTTCCTTAATTATTATATTTTTTCTCTCCATATCATTCACTTCCCAGTATTTAGGCATCGCCAATATATATTCCTTTGTCCGAAAGCACCAAGCCTACAGTCCATATGTTTACAGCTATCACATTCAAGCCGGTAGCATACTCCAATCTTTCCCTGATCATCTGCTGAATATCCTTCATCATCAAGTCAAGCCTCTGTATCAGAGTCAAAGATACTTCCACATCTATTATTACACCTTCAGGTCTATTATCTATCCTCACTTTATTAACTCTCTTAACCCCTTCCAACTGCAAAGCAGAGATTTCTACCAGCTGAATCAAAGCATTTTTAGATATCTCATATTTACCGAGATAGCTGAAGGTAGGCCTTATTATAGTCTTCTCAGCCATATCCCCGGACTTTTCCCTCTTCCTGAATATTTTCAGGGAATCGATGAAATACCCGGAGAAATCCTTCTTTACCTCAACAGTTGGTACGGGTATTACATGTTTTCCTTCCACTCTTCGTGATTTTAATGCTGTATCAATCTCTGAATCAGTGGATATTTCATTTATATAAACAGTCTCACAGGGCATTGGAAGTTCCAAGGCCTTCGTTATCTGCTCTACCATTTTTTTCGATGTTCCCAGCACCAGTATCCTTTCCGGAGCTAGCTCCTTTATGGCAGCTTTAACTGTTTCTCTATGGTTTTCATCCTTGAACAAAGCTCTGCGAACAGCAGCAAGCTTAGTTTTCTCTTTTTTTGCCGAGTTGCCGGTGATAACCCTAGTGCCCCCAATCAAAAGACCATCGTCTATTATATACTGAGCATCCTTATCCTTGGCTACCATAAATGCCTTATAGCTTTTCCCTGTGCCGCTTTGACCTATGAGGGCATATACTTCCATCAGATATTGCTCCTTTCAATAAAAATGAGGACACATACTTATGCCCCCATATTTAAATTAACTATTATTTTATCATATATATTCACTTTTTAAATATACTAATTATCTGTTTTCGGGAAATATTTTTGTCAATATTGTTATTAGCATGTAAAAAATCACTATAACAATGAAAATTCCTGCCATACCATTTGCCATAACCTTTAAACTTTCATAGAATACTGATAAATTCATGATTCAACCTCCCTATTTTACCAATGCCAATATGAGTCCACCAGCAATTATTGAGCCTATCTGGCCTGCAACATTGGCACTAACTGCGTGCATTAGTATGAAGTTTGATGGATCAGCTTTCTGTGCTTCTTTCTGTATTACTCTGGAGGACATTGGAAAGGCTGATATCCCTGCTGCTCCAACCATAGGATTGATCTTTTTCTTGCTAAATAGATTCAGGAACTTGGCGAATAGAACTCCTCCTGCAGTATCAAATATAAAGGCTACCAGTCCCATAGCTATTATTTTTAGTGTATCTATGCTTAAAAAGCCTTCCGCCGTCATAGTTGAGCCAATTGTTATTCCTAAAAGTATTGTAACCAGATTAGCAAGCTCATTCTGAGCTGACTTTGAGAGCCTCTCAGTTACACCACATTCTCTAAGTAGATTCCCAAACATTAAGAATCCTACCAAAGCAGCACTTGTGGGAGCAATTATACCTGCTACCAAAGTGACTGCAATAGGAAATATTATTTTAACCCTCTTGGATATACTATTTTCCTCATATGGCATCCTAATCTTTCTCTCCTCTTCAGTAGTCAATGCTCTGATTACAGGAGGCTGGATTATGGGCACCAAAGACATATACGAATATGCTGCTACAGATATGGGTGCTAAAAGATTCTTAGCAAACTTGGTGGCTACATATATGGAAGTAGGTCCGTCTGCAGCACCTATTATTCCTATTGAAGCTGCCTCTTTCAAGTTATATCCCAACAATGCAGCCATGCTCATGGTAAAAAATATTCCAAACTGAGCTGCACCGCCGAATAGCAGCATTTTGGGATTTTTAAGCAAAGGCCCAAAATCTATCATAGCTCCAACTGCAATAAAAATCAATAATGGAAATAATTCTGTAAGAATACCTATATTAAATAGTATTGTCAGGGGACCATGTTCCCCGATGGCACCGGAAAAGGGAATATTAGCCAGAATCGCGCCAAACCCGATGGGTAAAAGCAGCATTGGTTCATATTCTTTGGTTATTGCAAGGTAGATAAGCACAGAGGCTATTACAAACATTACAATATTCCCCAGGCTTAATGCCTTAAAACCGGTAAGTAAGTCGGTCATTTAATACATCTCCTTTTGAGTTTATCATATTGTTGTGAAAATTTTGTAGACCTTGTTGAATTTTTTGAATGTTTTCATTCATATATGTAAAAGTCTGCAAGTTTTCTTTCATGTCAATGTTAACATATTTTTTCTAAAAATGATACTATGATATATATCTATTTTTTAACGAAGTCTTGATTTTCCTCCTTTGTTTCATTCTTTCCCTTTTCTTGTGTCTTATGCTTATGTATATGGATTATGTTAAGTTTGTGAAGAAACAAACCCTTAACATAGCGTCCAGGCTATGTTAAGGGTTTGTCAATCCTTTATCTACGGATCATCAAAATTTTTTTGCTTTTAGTACCTCTTCCTTTTCCTTAAGCAGGTATGATATTGTAAATAAGCTTTCACTCAAATGTACATTCTCAACTATAATATCATCGGGTACATTTACATCTGAGGGAGCAAAATTCCAAATAGCCTTTACCCCACCTTTTGCTAAAGATTCTGCCACTTTTTGACATTGGCTCTTTGGCGTACAAATAATACCTATCTCTATGTCATTTTCTTTGACGAAACTCTCCAACTCTTCCACATCATGTACTCTTATATCATTTATTTTTAATCCTATCAGCTTTGGATTTACATCAAACAATGCTTGAGGTACAAAGCCGCTTTTCTCAAAGAAACTGTAGTTAGCAATTGCTTGCCCTAAATTTCCCATTCCAACAATAACTGTTTTATAAATCTTATTAAGGCCTAATATCTCACTGATGTTCTGATAAAGATCATCCACATTATAACCATAGCCCTGCTGCCCAAAACCTCCAAAACAATTCAAATCCTGTCTTATTTGAGATGCGGTAAAACCTGTAATTCTGCTGAGATCCTGAGAAGATACTCTTTTTACATCGTTTTTCTTCAATTCTCCAAGATACCTAAAATATTTCGGTAGTCTCCTAACTACTGCCATAGATATACTGCTAAATCTTTCCATACTATCAACTCCTATTAAAAAAAGGTCTACAATCAAAAATCATATAACAAACAATATACAATATCAATTATATTGTTAATATTTTATTATATGTTTTTTTAAAAGTCAATTATTAGCAAAAAAATATTTTGTAATCAAAATATTTTTTTATTTGTATTTTACCATATATTCTTTCCATTTTCCCCTAGCATATTTATAAATCCGCATCTTTTTGGTAGAATTATAAAGAGATAAGCGAAATAGGCCTGCAGGAGGTAAAGATGATTATTTTGTCAGCAAAAGAAATCCAAAAATCATATGGTGTGGATATTATCATAAAAGAGGCTTCTTTTTCTTTACAGGAAAAAGATAAAGTTGGAGTCATAGGTGTCAACGGAGCCGGAAAATCCACCTTGTTTAAAATAATAGCAGAAATAGAAGATAGAGACAAGGGAGAATTATATAAAGGTAAAAACATAAGCATAGGCTATATGCCCCAGTTCTTAGACTTCCAATGGGATACAACATTGTGGGAGGAAATGCTGAAGGTTTTTACTGATATTAAGGATATAGAAAAAAAAATGAAGGAGCTTGAAAAAGAAATAAGCAGCATAAAACCAGGTACAGATAATGACAGACTGGATTCTCTTATGAAAGCCTACTCTTCTCTCCAACAGGAGTATGAAAATAGCGAGGGTTTTTCCTATGAAAGCAAAATCCGTGGAGTATTAAAAGGTTTAGGGTTTTCTTCTGAAGATTATGATAAAAAGGTATCATTATTCAGCGGCGGTCAGAAAACCAGAGTAGCTTTAGGCAAGGTTCTTCTGGAAAAGAGAGATATCCTTTTACTGGATGAGCCTACCAATTATCTTGATATAGAAGCGGTGGAATGGCTAGAAGGGTTTCTGAGAGACTATAAAGGAGCCTTGATGATCATATCTCACGATAGGTATTTATTGGACAGTGTAACCAACAGAACCTTTGAGATTGAAAACGGTAAGCTTACAGAATATGAAGGCAATTACACATATTATATTGAAAAGAAAGAAGAAAACAGGGAGCAACTGCTAAAGGAGTATGAAAATCAGCAAAAGGAGATAGCCCGACAGGAAGCTATTATAGCCAGGTACAGGCAGTACAACAGAGAAAAGAGCATCAGGCAGGCAGAAAGCAGAGAAAAAATGCTGGAAAAGATACAAAGAATCGATAAGCCTGAGGCTCTGCCCAGGAAGGCTCATTTTAAATTCGAGCCTAAGGTTAGAAGCGGAAATGATGTAATCAAACTGGAGAATGTATCCAAAGCCTTTGATAGGCCTTTGTTCAGAAACTTTAATCTGGAAATCAAGCGGGGAGATAAAGTGGCGTTGCTAGGCCCCAACGGAATAGGCAAAACCACATTGTTGAAAATTATTGCAGGAAAGCTGAAGCCGGATGAAGGAGCAATAAGATTCGGAACATCTGTAATTCCTGCATATTATGATCAGGAGCAGGAAAGTCTGGACAATAGCAAAATGATAATCGATGAGGTATGGGATGTATACCCTGAGCTTGATCAAACAGCCATAAGAAATGCTTTGGCAGCCTTCCTGTTTCAAGGAGAGGATGTTTTCAAGGAAATATCAGTATTAAGCGGGGGAGAAAAAAGCAGAATAGCATTGTTGAAGCTTATGCTATCTAAGGCTAATTTTCTGCTCCTGGATGAACCCACAAATCACCTGGACATGGCATCAAAGGGTGTGTTGGAAGAAGCATTATCAGGCTATGCCGGTACAGTGCTATTCATATCCCATGATAGATATTTTATCAATAAAGTGGCCAACAAAGTAGTAGAACTTACTGTTGAGGGATCTATTGTTTATAACGGAGGGTACTCCTATTACCTGAAGAAAAGAAACTTGTTCAAGGAAGCTGATGATAAGGCTCAAGAAGTTGATGAGAAAACTTCTGATGTGAAGAATGATTGGTTGAAGCAAAAAGAGGAAAAAGCCAGGGAACGGAGACAACAAAAAAGGCTGGAGATAATAGAAAAAGAAATTGCAATGGCTGAAGCCAGAGTAAAGGAAATTGATGCCCTTATGGAGGAGCCGGAGATTTTCACAGACCACATCAAATGCCATGAATTGAGTGAAGAAAAGGAAAATCTGAAAAATAAAATAGATGATTTATTTGAAGAATGGGCTGACTTGCAATAAGTCAGCCCATTACTTGATTTTTTCCAAGTTCTTTCTGGAATTATCCACATGTTCCATAACAGCTTTTTCTGCCAAGACCCCGTCCTTCTTCCTAAATGCTTCCAGTATGTTCTTATGTTCTGCCAGAGCAGCCTCTAAACGGCCAGGTACCTTTAAAGAAACATATCTGGCCCACTGCAGATATACTTGAAAATTGGTCAACATATTCCTAAGATATTTACTTTTAGCTGATTTGAATATTACTTCGTGAAAATCGGTGTTAAGCTGTGCTATCTGATCCACATCTTCCTTTGCTGTATAAAATTCCATAAGATTATATATGTTTTCCATTTGCTTTAGTTCTTCCGATGTCATTTTTTCTGCAGCCCATAATGCAGCTAAACCTTCTATTCTCTGTCTTATGGCATAAATATGATTTATATCTTCATGGGTAATACCTACGACAAACACACCTCTGTTTGGAATGCTCTCTACCAAACCATCAAGCTCCAGTTGCCTTAATACCTCTCTTATTGGTGTTCGACTAACACCGAACTCCTTTGCCAATTTCTGTTCTACCAGGCTTTGACCTCTGGTGTATTTGTCATCCAGTATGTCTTGGCGAATTTTTTCATATATCTGATTTTTCGTAAAAAACTCCATTAAATCACCTGCTACATATTGTCAATTATCGCCTTTGTCATGTCCATGGTTGAATAAGAACCGCCCAAATCTCTGGTCACATACTTGCCTTCTTTTATTACATGGCATACACTGTTGTATATTCTCTCTGACGCAGCTTTTTCTCCTAAGTGTTTCAATAGCATTACGGCACAGAGTATTGCAGCTGTGGGGTTGGCAATACCTTTACCAGCTATGTCCGGTGCTGTTCCGTGGGTAGGCTCAAATACAGCCGCCTCTACTCCGATGTTAACTCCGGGAACAACGCCTAGACCTCCTACCAAGCCAGCACTCATCTCTGAGAGCAAATCACCATATAAATTAGGCAGTACCAGTATATCATAGTTTTCCGGATTCATTACCATTTTCATAAAGAGGCTATCCACTATTACCTCTTCGTACTCTATATCAGGATATTTGCTTGCTACATTTCTTACACTGGATAAGAAAAGTCCATCACTGAGCTTCATTACATTAGCCTTATGAGCGCAGGTAACCTTTCTCCTCTTTTCCTTCACTGCGTAGCTGAATGCCATGGAGGCTATTCTCTCGGAAGCTTCCCTGGTGATTATTTTGATGGATTCGGCTGCGTCCTTTCCTACCATATGCTCTATACCCATATACAGATCCTCAGTATTCTCTCTGAAAATCACCAAATCAATATCTTTGAATTTAGTATTGGCACCTTCGATAGTCCTTATAGGCCTTATATTAGCATATAGATTTAGTCGTTGTCTCAGACTTATATTTGCGCTTCTGAAGCCTTTACCTATCTCTGTGGTACTTGGGCCCTTTAAAGCTATTCTGTTGCTTTCTATTGAATTTATGGTGTCCTGGGGCAATGGATTATTGTATTTGGCCATAGCGGCCTGTCCTATAGGTTTTTCATCCCACTGAATATTAACTCCTGCTGCCTCAATGACTGAAGTTGCTGCCTTTATGACCTCAGGACCAATGCCGTCACCGGGTATTAATGTAGCTTTATACATAGAACAACCTCCCATAAATAATTTTGTTTTTTTGTATACAATTATACAAATTGTAATAGCATTTGTCAATAAAAATTTTTATATTTATACCAATTGCAAGTAAAATTGCAATATAAAAACAAAAAGCTGCAATACCTTCTTCATTGAATCAGTTGGCTTACAGCTTTTTATTCCATATTCAGTTTATTTATATTTATTCTGTTAAATGTATTTTTATTCTCGTTTCTTCTTCCAGGTCTTTATAATGCTTGCCTGTAAGGTCTCTTCCTCTGCTATCAAACATGACGGCAGGAAGTATAATCACATCATATTCATAATTTTTTTCTGCAAGTTTCTGTTTTACATCTTCTAATACCAACAAACCACTACAGCCAATATTTCCCCCAAAATAATTATTTTCTATAATTTCTATATCCACATCTTCGTTTTTGAAGCATTCTTTTATGACCCTATAGCCAAACTTCGAAACTCCTAACAGACATCTTTTGCCTTGATTCTTCCCTATGACCTTGTTTATAGCTTCCACAGTCTCCTTGTCAATATCATAATTAAAAACAAGACCGCTTCTTTCGCCAGAGTTCTTTGGCAGAACTGTCTTTTTGATCACTCCATCAACTGAATATTCTATATCAGGATTGGCTGATGCCAATATGGCATAGTATGCATCTGCTCTGGAGAACACAGCTTCATCATTGATTCTGGTGATTATTTCTCCCCCTTTAAACCCAGCTTTATGGGCTGGTGAATCGGGAACAACTCCCTCTACTACAGGAGTCAGATCCTTCAATATGGTTGGTTCCAGAATCAGTGGTGTTTTAATCTCATGTCTCAATTTAGTTACTATGCCCCTGAGTATATCATCAATGTTGTCTGGAGGGCTGGGTATCTTACTATATCTTGTATAACCGGGCATGAATACCCTAATGGTCTCAGCTCCCCACCGAGATAAGAATCTTATAGTATCTTCTATATCCCTCTCCCCTACAAGATGGGGCATGGCTACAATGCTGCCGTTGAAGGATATGCCATAGGAGGCTATATTCTTCACTGCTTCCACCGCTTCCATAAGACTTCTGCCTCTATAGAGTTTTTCACGGCCTTCTTGGGTGCAGCTGTTCAGAGATATGTTAAGTTCTATGCCTCCAATGGATTTTAGTGTCCCTAAGGTCTCCCGATCTAAATAAACACCACTGGTGGTTATCTGTATAGGAGTGTTTTTGTACTTTTCCCTCAGCAGCCTCAGTATTTTGATGAAGTCTTTATGTATAAATGGTTCTCCTTCGCATAGCCTGGTAGCTGATTCCCCTATGATTATCTTTTTATCTTCATCCAGGAATTCCATTGCCGTAACGGCTTCATCCAGTGTCAAATCTGATACAAAAAATGCTTCTACTTCCGGTGGGTTCTGATGATGGCTGCAAAACACACAGGAAGTAGCACACCGGCTTGTCAAAGCCAGTATGTTATACCGGCTGGCCGCTTCATATATCATATGTAACGGAGCTTTTTGCATATATTGTTCTCCTTTCAGGCAGTTCTCTAGGGTCTTGACTCGTGACTCGAGACGCGTGTTTGGGTATACCTCTGGGGTCTTTTGAAGAACACGGATTTACACGGCAGAATTTTTTCAAAGACACTAAAAGACACTAAAGCGTCCATATGAGATATGTGCTTTAGATATAAGAGCTCGCTTTGGTAGTTCTATAGCTTGATCTCACAAAAAGCCTAACGGCACCCAAAGGACCTCCATGTCCTGGATGCCTAGGCTGGC
>NZ_JAWLCK010000093.1:0-10670 GCF_041687175.1 Lutispora sp. | reverse complement strand
AACAATAATAAGTATCTGAAAAAAGTAGAAGCACTTGAAATTGCCAATTCTTTTGATTTTTCAAAATTGTACTTCGGTACACTGTTATCAGATACATCTTGATGGCTGTTATAATTTGATAAGTTTATCACTTCTCCAGTTACTGCATCTAAAGAGATATGCACATATGAATACTCTTTCTTATCAGGAATGTTGTAGCTCCATGAGAAGTTCCAAATAGCGCCGTCACTGTTGTAATTTGGGTAAAGGGAAGAAGCTTCCAGATTATGCTTTTCATCAAGCTTCACATATTTCTTGGCAATTTCAAGTGCTTCTACTTTTTTCAGACACTTATTATTGTTTTCAATCTCTTTCATCTCTTCAGGTGTCAATACTACTGCTTCTTTTGTTGCTTGAATATCTCCAGCTACTCCTACTTCGTACAGAGGATAAAATACTTGGTTTATTATCTCTCCGGTTAAGGCATCTATGGCTCTATTTCCGTTTTTTAATGTATAGATCAACTTTGCAGTATTTTTCTTGGTTTTTTGATCGTATCTTATTATATAAGCTAATTCAATACCATTTTTTTCTCTGAAAATTTTTTTTGCCTCTTCCAGGCTAATTGCTTTTGAAGCATCCGGGAAGGATATTTTACTCCAGCTAAAATTATAACTATTGACTTCCAAAGTATTTTTGTCTATTGCTACATTCACACCATCTCCCTGAAAGTCAATGTTGTCAACTTTTCTTATAAAATAGAAATTATAGGTATTGGAATCATAAATATATCTGGATTGGTATTTGCTATCATCTACAAGCTCCATTTCCTTGGTTTTTTCAGGTTGAAGCTTTTTAATGATAGCTTCTGCTGCCTTCAAAGCTTCTTCTTTACTATGTTTTGCAAGCTTTTTAGGAGTTGAGAATTCTTCTTTCCATTGATACATGTTTAGAATATCACCAGTGTTCCCATCTACAGAAATACTAATACTATCCCCATTACTTCTTGAATTCCAGTTAAGCTGCCACTGCTTTGTTCCATCTGCGCTTTCATAATAACTTTGGTTAAAATCGAAGCCTTCAGCATTAAATTCGAAAGATTCTCTGGCTATTTGAATTGCTTTTTCAAGACTTATTTTGCTATTTGCCTGGGTTGTATCAGCAAAAACAATAGATACAGTTCCAAATATTAGTGTCATTGCTAGGACTATTGATATAATTTTTTTCATGTCTATCCCCTTCCAAATTATTTCTTTGTCTTATTAGACTAATTTTGGTTATAAAAGTTTCATAATTTATATATTAACTTATCAACTATAACATACCAAAATCTATTCTCTATCAGGTCTGAAATTCCTGCATAATAAACCAAATGATGGTAATAATTATTGTGAGAGCTTTTTGGAGGTGTGATTATGGCTAAAAAAGATAAGGACAATAGAAATCTCAGAATTGCTTCTGATGAAATGAGTTCATCTGAAATACACAGCATAATTTTACGCGGTGTATTATACACCTTTAAAAGCATATTTATCAGCTACTATGTATCTGAAAATATAGAAGCCCTAATGAATTATATTAATGAAAAGAAAATTATAAATCCAAAGGAATATAAAAGACTATTAGCTGAAGCAAAGGATTTTTATCCGGTGATTATTTGTGCTTTGTTTATACCACCAATAAAAGCCATGACTAAAAATTATAAGCTAAAGAGTTTGGAAGTTAATAAGAAGGATCAATTATTCAATGAGTTGTACAAAATACTTATGGATTTTTTTGAGCTATGGTTATGCAATGTGGAGCTGGACCCTTTATTATATTATAGAATCGGTCTTTCCTATAATAAAAAATTTGATATTGGCTTATATATTAAGAAGCAAAACTCATATTATCTTACAGAAATAGAGAACAGGGTTTTAAACAACCAGATTTTGGATATATTATGCATATATTTAATTGAAGAGGTTGCAATACAGTTAGGTTTAGCAGGCTTAGACTATATAGATTATTATAACAATATGAAAACAAACATCGGCAAAGAAGGCTTGCAAGATAGCATCATATCATAATATGGCAGTATATTCCGCTTAAAATTAGTTTACATAATGCTATAATATATATAGCTAAAGGAGGCGAAATAATGGGCTTAAGAAAAAATCTATATATTCATTTTATTATTACCTTTCTAATAATTGTACTGACCACAACATCTGTTTTATTTACTGCAACTGCAGATGATAATACATATGTAGGGAATAATTCTGAGGTATTGAAGATTGAACTATTTCAACCAGAAATAAGTTTCAACATATATGGTGATTTGAGGGGACACTGGGCTGAGAAGTATATGACAGAATTAAGCAATATGGAAATACTAAAGGGATTTGTTGACAAGACTATGAAGCCCAATAAAGTAATAACCAGGTCAGAATTCATAACCATGGTAGTGAGAGTCTTGGGTTTACAAGATGATTCAAAAAAGCATTCTGATTATATGGATATCCCTGCTACTCATTGGGCCTATTCATACGTTAACAGAGGTAAAGCCCATGGGCTATTGGATTATTTTAATGAAAAGAATTTTTATCCTAATAAGATAATAACTCGCGAGGAAATGGCTATTATTATTTCAGAAGCTTTGCCTGAAGACTTTGTAGTGGACAAGCCTGTATCTTTTAATGATATAAAGAGTGGTTATCCAAATAAAACAAGCATAGATAAAGCCTCTTCAGCAGGAATAATAAACGGACTGCCTGATGGAAGTTTTTCTCCCAAAGGCAGTTCTTCGAGAGCAGAAGCAGCTGCTATGATTTATAGATTTATAAATCTGAAATCTGAGCTTCAGGAATCACTGATTTTTAATTTTGTCAAAGCATATGAGAAAAGCCTTATAGAAGCGGCTAATGATAAAAACATAGTTTTAAATGGTGTTATGGAGTATTCTATAGGTAAAGAAAAATCATTAAACCTTGAACGAAAAAAAGTCATCGAAGAATTGAAGAGTTCTAACATAAATAGAAATATTGGGCAAATAGAGGTTCATATATTGCAGAACTCATTATATAAGTCTATTGCAGAGATAAGCTATGATATCACTGTTGAGAAAGGTATATTTAAGAAGAGCTTATATAATGTAAGGAAGAATCTGTATATGACAAATAGAAATGGAAAATTTGCAGTATACGATTCTTCATGTGATTACATTCTTATAAGCAATGAAGGAACTGGTAACAAAATCAATCTCACATGGGATTATATTTATAGAAGTACACCTGATATGACTGGCGTAAAGAAGATTGATGGATTGAATGTTATCTCTCCAACATGGTTTGTAATGAAAGATGAGGCCTTGAACTTTATAGACAAGGCTGATGTAAAGTACTCGGATTGGGCTCATGAAAATGGATACGAGGTATGGCCTCTTTTTGGAAACGGATTCGATAAAGAGCTAACAGCTAAAGTCTTAGCTGATCCAATAAAAAGAACCAAGCTGGTAAATAAGATAATTGAGCTTAGTTTGAAATACCAAGCTGATGGTATAAATATGGATTTTGAAAACATGAGGACAGAAGACAGTGATGAATATACTTTATTAATAAAAGAGTTATCGATTAAAGCTAAGGAGAAAGGGCTTTCACTATCTATTGATGTTACTCCAATAAATAAATATTCCAGTTGGTCAACATGCTACAACAGAAAAGAATTATCCAAGTATGCGGATTATATAATATTAATGGGATATGACCAATATTGGGAAGGAAGTCCTGTAAGCGGTTCAGTTGCACAGTTGAGTTGGGTTGAAGACAGCTTAGTGAAGATGCTAGAAGAGGTTCCAAAGGACAAGCTTATACTGGGAGTACCTTTTTATACCAGACTGTGGAAAGAAACCTATGAAAATGGAAGAAGTGTTGTAACATCTAAGGCTCTTTCAATGGCAGATGGAGAAAAGGCTATTAAAGATAATAATGCAATCAAGGTATGGGATGAAGAAAGCGGACAGTACTATGCCGAATATAAGAAAGATGGTTCCTTATACAGAATATGGCTGGAGGACGAGAATTCAATAAGGCTTAAGGTTAAACTGGCTAATAAATACAATATTGAAGGAGTGGCATCCTGGAGAAAGGGTTTTGAAAAACCTGCTGTATGGGATGTAATAGATTCAGTTCTAAGTGCAGCATCATTATAATGATGCTGCACTTAATTTTTTGATTAATATGTGATAAATAGGCAAATAATTAGAATATATACATTTATTAACGGAAGGTGAAAATATTGAGAGAAAAAACAGCCATAGAAAGCAGAACTGTTGCTGTCAGAAGAAAAAGATCTATGTTTTTTGTATTTGCAGTCTTAGTGTTTTTTGTAGTTTATAGATTTTCATTATTTAGTTACTTTGGATTTGTTATTGTGTCAGATGCGAAAAATATAATAAGAGATTTTGAAAGGAGCTATCTTTACAGCCATGTGCTGATGAATAGAGACTATATTGATTTAAAAAACAGTATTATAAATAAGCTCATAATATCAAAAGAAGAAATAAACAGCTTAATAAGCCATTCAAAAAAGTTATCCGGGGATTATATAACAAATTTCAGCTATGCTGATTTGGCTCAAGGGAAGATTAAATATTCACTGTATAAAAAGATGAAATTTGAAAAAAGGAAAATAGATGATGATACATTCTATATTAGGTTGACCAGCTTTGGTGAAAATGCAGAGGATAAATTCTATAAAGCCTTAGACAAAACGGAAAAGATGGATTATCTAATATTGGATCTGAGAGGAAACCATATATGTAATTATGATGAGGTGATAGAGATAGCAGACGACTTACTTCCGGGCAAAAGGATAATAGCAACGATAGAATTTGCAAATTCTAAGCATCAATACAACTCAAATGATTTTTTTTATAGATTTAAGAAAATTTTTATATTCTTGGACCAAGAAAGCGGATGTGGTTCTGAAATGCTTGCTCTAACATTAAAAGAAAATCTGAAGGATAATGTTGAGATAATAGGAAAAGACACTATGGGTATGGATATAGGCCAAGTCTTTAAGACATATTATAACAAGATAAATTTCAGTATAGCTTCATTCAAATGGGATGTAGAAGGCCAGAACTCGAAAGATCTGGCCAAATACCTAGTGAAATATAAAAATACAAAACTAAATAATCTTGAAGATTATATGGCAGTAGTAGAAACATTGAAGTAACTGATATCATTTATTTGAAGCATCCTGTTTTGAATAACTGTTTAAATAATTGTGGCGCATCACTATACATTCAGCAGGGTCTATAAACCTTACTTTTCCGAACAAAGAGGCACCTATATAAGCTTTACAGGCTTTCTTGGTAATCATGCTTACGGTTGCAGCCTCTTTCTCTGTTCTTCCGAAACATAAGGCACCTATTTTGCGTATAAATACTACAAAAGAGTTCTTAAGGGCAGCGACAACTTCTTCGGGATCAAATTCAACAATCTTTGCACCAGTTCCAGCAATCTGTGCAAAATCATCAAGGACAGGCTTTAGTTCAATACCATAACAACATAGGGCTCTAATCTCCGGTGTGTTCATGAATAATGAATGCTGTAATTCTCTGTACTCCTTATATACAGCATTATAAATTTCTGCTTCCTGTGGTAAAGATGTATTAGTGTTTTTAGTTAAAATGGAGCTATCTATTATATCATGATTTAGTGAAAGTGAAAAACTTATCATAGCATTAATATCAAAAACTGTTTTTCTGCTAAGCTTAAAGTATTGTTTTATGATGAGATCATGACAAATCTCTTCCAATTCAGAAGCTACTGAGAAAGCTTCATCATAATCCTTACCTATGCATAGGGCACCATGATTCTTCATAATAACGGCTTTGGAACCTGATTCACTTAAGGCTCTCATAACATTATTTTTCAGTTCATCTGTGCCAGGGAGAGCATATTCAGCCAGCGTTACTTTCAAACCCAGATAGGGATTGACTTCATCCAGCTCAACAAAATCTATGGCTGCAGCACTAACCATTGAAGCATATTCCTGATGGGTATGTATCACAAAATTTACGTCAGGATATGTTTTATAGACTTCAGCATGAATAGCACTTTCAGAGGATGGCTTTATATTTCCACTGTAACTGCAGTCTGCTATATTTACTACTACTATATCATCAGAGGTAAGGGTCTGATAGCTTCTTCCGCTTGGTGTTACTACAAACTTATAATTGTCTATACGACAGCTCACATTTCCATAGGTACCTGCTATTAAACTTTTTTCTATAAGGTTAAGTCCAGCTTTCAACACCAATTCCTTTGCTTTGTAAATATCCATAATATTCTCCTTTAAAGCAAATATAATCATATCTTAGAATAACATTTTTACTATTCCCAGTGCAATAAGTAACCAATAGCTCTTCGATTACAATTCAATTTAATTCACTGCACACTATTTATTTAATTATTTATTTATTTATTGACATTTACAATAGACAATGCTATAAAAGACCTAAAAGTAAATTTTGTTTCACTTACGGGCGATTATTAGAGAGCGTTGCTGCAGACATTAGTGATTCCAGTATATGCTGAGGTGTTATGCTTGAAAATAATAATTAGTCTTTATTTAATACTTGCGGTTATATTAGCTCAGTTTTTTGCTGCCTATTTCTTTTCAAAAGGCAGAACTAGCTATCGTAGGGTATTTGCTACCTTGATTCTATGTGTTAGTATCTATTTAATTGGTTATTTAATGATGATTAACAGTAGCAATTTGAAAGAAATGATTTTTTGGAACCAGATTCAGTATCTAGGATTACCCTTTATTTCTGTACTATGGCTGATGGTGGCTCTTATTTATACAAAATCCATTTATTTTATAAAAAGTCGGGTAGCGCTTTTGCTATTTTTTGTACCTGTAATTACCTTTTTTATGCGGCTCACCAATCATTGGCATCATTTTTTTTATACAAATTTGGAAGCAAGACAGATATTTGGATATTATTCTTTGTATACGGAGAGAGGTCTCTGGTACTATGTAAACATTTCACATACAATAATATGTTTGTTTCTGACCATTATCGTTTACTTTTTAGGATATCTTAAGAATCAGGCTGGATATACCAAGTCTCACTTTCTGGTTTTCTTTTTTGCTTCCTTATTCCCCCTCATTGGGATAACACTGATTCTTTTTACTTTCGAGGAGAGGAGCATCGATTATGCCGCATTGATAATGCCAATTTCCCTGCTTATTATAGGCTATGGCATTTTAAAATATGATTTTTTGGAAATAAGAACCTTGGCCAGGGATACAGTTTTTGAGAACAACTTGGCTGGTATGGTGTTATTGGGTCCAGGGCAAAGGATAATTGATTACAATAAGGCTGCAAGGAAGTTCTTTAGGGCACTAAACATTAAATTAGATAATTATCCTATTGAGCATATTCTTAATGAGGAGCCGGAGTTGCTGCAAGTTTTCAAAAGTGATATTACTTGGGATATTGCTTTGACACTTGATGGGGAAGAGCGGTTTTTTGAGATTGACGCAGTATCATTAGGTGATTCTCACGATGGAAACATTAGAATGCTTAAAACCATACGTGATGTTACAGAAGAAAGAAAAATTCAGGAGACACTAAAGACTTTGGCAACTACAGATTCCTTAAGCGGCCTTAATAATAGGGCTGAATTCATGAATTTGGCTCAAAGGGAGTTTGTTCTCGCTAAAAAGCATAATGAGGAACTATCATTGTTGATGATGGATTTGGATTGTTTTAAGAACATCAATGATACTTATGGACATGCAGCCGGAGATGAAGTGATTCGTGAAATAGGTAGCCTTTTAATGGCCAGTTTCCGAAAAACCGATATTGTCGGGCGCATCGGAGGAGAAGAATTTGCTGTGGTTTTGAAGAACACATCTTTAAATGATGGGATAAAGGCAGCGGAAAAGTTTAGGGAAACTGTAGAAGGGAAAAAAGTAATTTACAGAAAACAAGAAATTAGCTTTACAGTAAGCATTGGAGTGGCAGCAATCTGTAGCGATGTTGATGATAGCAATAGTATTGAAGACATTTTAATCAAGGCAGATGATGCTTTATATAAGGCAAAAGCTATGGGACGAAATTGTGTTGCAGCTATGGAATCATGTATGGAAGATCCAGAAGGGACAAGTTATTTTTTATAAGTAATTTGGAGGATACTGCTAATATAAAAAGTAGTATCCTTTATTTTTCTGGTTATACTAGATTATTATACTTAATATTACTTAGGAAAAGATGGTGATAAAATGACTGACAATCATCTTGTACCGAACAGATTGATAACTGAAAAATCCCCGTATCTTCTCCAACATGCTTATAATCCTGTGGATTGGTTTCCTTGGAGTGGTGAAGCCTTTGCTAAGGCTAAATCCGAGGATAAGCCCATATTCCTATCCATCGGCTATTCCACCTGTCACTGGTGTCATGTGATGGAGAGAGAGTCCTTTGAAGATGATGAGGTTGCTGATATTCTAAACAAGCATTTTGTTTCTATAAAAGTAGATAGAGAAGAAAGGCCGGATATTGATCACATATATATGGAAGTTTGCCAGTTGCTTACCGGAAGCGGAGGTTGGCCTTTAACAATAATAATGACTCCAGATAAAGAGCCATTTTTTGCAGGCACATATTTTCCTAAAAAATCAAGATACGGTTATATAGGGCTTATGGATCTCCTTTGTAAGATTAATGAAACTTGGAAAAATCAAAGAGATGAGCTTTTGAGATCAGCAGATAGCATTATCGGGGCTTTATCAAAAGAAGAAGGTGAAGAAGATAAAAGTTCTATAAATGAAGATATGATTCAGAAGGCTTATAAATCACTAAGTGGCAGCTTCGACGAAAAATATGGAGGAATGGGAACCGCCCCCAAGTTTCCTATGCCTCACAATATAATGTTTTTACTGCGCTATTATAGAATCGCCAAGACAGAAAAAGCTCTTCAGATGGTAATTAAGACATTGGAGTCAATGTATAGAGGAGGCATATACGATCACATAGGCTTCGGTTTCTCCAGGTATTCTACAGACAAGAAATGGCTTGTACCCCATTTTGAAAAAATGTTATACGATAATGCATTGCTAATGTATGCATATACAGAAGCTTATCAAGCCACAAAAAAAGCTTTATTCAAGGATATTGCCCTCCAAATAGGGGAATACATCCTTAGAGATATGACATCTCCCATGGGAGGTTTCTATTCAGCAGAAGATGCAGATTCTGAAGGAGAAGAAGGCAAATTTTATATTTGGGATAAAAAAGAGATATATGACATACTTGGCGAAGGAGACGGAGAACTATTTTGTAAAACCTATAATATAACAGATAAAGGCAATTTTGAAGGAAAGAATATACCAAATTTGATAGAAAACGAATCCTTTGAAAAAGTATATAAAGATGAGAGTTTAACAGCATTAAGAAATAAACTTTATGAATATAGAGAAAGAAGAGAACATCCATTTAAGGATGACAAAATACTAACTTCATGGAATGGTCTTATGATTGCAGCAATGGCCTTCTCTGGAAGAGTTTTTGACAATATAGAGTTCTTAGATGCTGCCAAAAAAGCTGTAGACTTCATACTAATGAACTTAAGAAGGCAAGATGGAAGACTACTGGCAAGGTATAGAGAAGGATCAGCTGATCATCTTGGATATTTGGATGATTATGCTTTCTTCATCTGGGGATTAATAGAGCTATACCAGGCTGGATTTGATGAAAGATACATCAGTACAGCAGCTGAACTGGCCGACGATATGCTAAAGCTATTTTACGATAAAGAGCAAAAGGGCTTTTTCATTTACGGTATAGATGGGGAAAAACTAATAACAAGACCTAAGGAATTATACGATGGTGCTATGCCATCAGGTAATTCAGTGGCAGCATTGACACTGCTAAAGCTTTCAAGACTTACTGATAAGAATGAGTATGAGGATATAGTAAATGATATGTTTCAAAGTTTTGGAGGAAAAGTTGGCAGGTACCCTGCTGGTTATACTTATTTTCTTTCTGCTTATATGTTAGCTGCAAAAGAAAGCATGGAAGTGGTGCTTGTTGGTAAAAGAGAAGCAAAAGAAACGTCAGAAATGTTGAGAATAGTAAATGATGAATTTTTACCTCACATTGCAATATCATTAAAGAAAAATGGAGATAATAACTACACAATGCTTGATGATAAGACCACAGCATATATTTGCAGAGGTTACAGCTGTTCAAAACCTATAAAAGATATTGATGAGTTTTCTAAAGCAATACTGCTTGGATAGTATTGTGCTTTAGGGAGGAGGATAACTAATGAGAAAAATAGGATTACTGCCTAGGTTAATAATTGCTATAATTGCAGGTATAATAATAGGCAGTATTGCACCTGTATGGGTAGTTAGGTTACTGGCTACATTTAATGGCATATTCGGTAACTTTCTTGGATTTGCCATACCATTAATTATCATTGGATTTGTGGCTCCAGGAATAGGCGATCTAGGTTCAGGAGCTGGAAGGTTATTGGCTATAACAGCCGGTATAGCATATTTATCTACTGTAGTTGCAGGGTTGGCAGCATTTTTTGCATCTTCTGCAGTGCTTCCAATGATTTTGACTCCGGGAAGTCTCACAATTAATGCTGAGAATCCAGAAGAAGCTTTGGTAGCAGGGTTCTTTA
>NZ_JAWLCK010000092.1:0-11074 GCF_041687175.1 Lutispora sp. | reverse complement strand
CAGCATTTAATATATTATTTATCAAAATATGAGGACTTATCTAAGAAAATTGTATAAAAAGTTCAACTTTGTGTCTAAGATATTGACATAAATCTAAGGGCTACTAAAATAGTGTAACACTATATGTGTATATTAGAAGTAATAAAGTTGACTATGCAAGCAAATTCTGAGAATATTAATAGGAGTGATCAGATATTTGAATGAGAAATTTCTAATTGTTAACGCAGATGACTTTGGGTTATCTGAATCAGTTACAGAAGGAATACTATATGCACATAGTGAAGGTATAGTTACAAGCACAACTGTAATGGTTAACCAATATCATGCAGAAACTTCGATTAAAAAATGTATAGCATATCCAAAACTTGGTGTAGGTATACATCTAGTGTTTAATAAAGGAGTGCCTATAATGAAACCTTCTGAGATATATTCTTTATTAACAAATGAAGGTATATTTCATAAAAATATATACTCCATACGTGAGCTTGTAAATCCCAACCATCTGTATAAAGAGTTTTGCGCACAAATTGATAAGTTTTCTGAGTTAATGGGGTGTTTACCTGATCATATGGATTGCCATCATTGGGCTATATTACACGATGATTTTTTTGAAGTATACGTTGAGGTAGCTAACTTATATAATTTGCCTATTAGGCTACCGTTCCCTGAAATTAGTGATTTCTCTGATAAAAATTTAAAAAATTTATTAGGAGATGTACCTGTTATAAACCTTAAAGAACGAATTGAACGGCTAAAGATTATTGCTAGTGAAAGAAATGTCAAATGTCCAGATTACTTCAAAGCAAACTTTTTTGGGGACCAAGCGACTTTTAATACTATTCAGGAAGTTATAAGAGATTTGAAGCCTGGTGTCACTGAAATAATGACACATCCAGGATACATTGATAAATATCTAAAATCCACTAGTTCATATTGCGAAGTACGATATAGAGAGCTTGAGATTATAACAAGCTCTTATATCAAAGATTTGATAACAGAAAATAAAATTAAGCTTGTTAGTTTTAAGCAGCTTAACAGTTATTTAGATGGACAAGAGGTGGTGGCATTATGATAGCTAAGTTATTATTCATCTTATCAAAAGGAAAGGTTTTCAACGGAATTGTCGGATTTATATTTCAATACTTTAGTAGCATGTTGCCAGTTAAAAAAGTTTATAACTCAAAAAATATAATAGGGTTCTTTCATCCGAAGCCTAGTTATACTTGCCACATACTACTTGTCCCTAAAAGAAGAATATCGAATTTTCTTGCGTTATGCAGTAGTGAGAACTATTCATTATTTATTGAAATAATAAAGGCTGCAAAATTAACTCTTAAGAGTGTTAATAATCTAGATGATAAGTTTATTTTATGTATTAATGGTGGACTAAGGCAAGAAGTAAAGCAGGCGCATTTTCATATGTATAAAGATACATCTGAATATTTAAAAAGGCTTAAAGAAATTGAATATGTAGACTTATACTCAGAAAAGAATTTAAATATTAAATATTATAACGATGTTAGAAATGTTATTTTTACTATTATAATACCTCCGTGTTTTAATGATAATGCCGAGAATCGTGATAGTAATAATATAATAAAGAACATGTTGGGAATAATATACAATATTGTTAATATATTGCGCCTTGAATCAACTGGGTATACCATAGTGTACAATTGTGAGTCTAGTCTACATATGCCGCATAAGGATCAATTCTATATTGTAACTGATTATTACAATATAGGCAAAAATTGGAATAGCAAATTTAACCTTAAGTTGTCTGATTTACTTAAATCGTAGCAATTTAAAGAATTCATTGACTTTAATAGCAACTGAAAATAAATTTATAGAGACATAAAAGGGGGAATATGTTTATAGTGATATAGAGCTAGGTCATATTGTAGAGTTATATGCTATGCAAATTCCGGAACCAATGTCGGACAGAACTATAAGTTGTTGTTCAATGAATTTTATAACTTAAAAGTTAGTGTTGTGCAGTAAAAAGGTAAACATTAAGCAGCAATCCCTAATTTGGAAATCATCGAGTCGAGACTTAGCCCTTCAGCTGCACAGGAGTATGCAAACTTAGCAATTTCAACCATATATTGTTGACGAAAATGCCCTATAGTGTCTCCAATTGTCTTTAGTTTGCTTGCTACCCTGAATAATTCTAGGAATGTATAAGTCATAAATACCATGCTCCAAAAGCGTTTTATCGAGGTCAATGATTCTACCTGGTATTCATCGAAACCAAGAGAATTCTTATGATATCTATAGCTGACTTCGATATCCCAGCGGTTTTGGTAATACTCTAGAACTTTACTAGTATCCAGACTTACATCAGTACTTACTACAAATGCTGGTTTATCAGATAAGTCTGCTTCACTCCAACATATTAGTATAACGGCATTCTCAAGGTCATTGATTTTTCCTTCATACCTATGTACGTAATATTTATTGTCCCCTACTGTAACTAGGCAGGTTTCATTCTTACGTATATGGGTGGAGAAATCCTTAACACTTGTTTTAATGCCAAAAGGATAAATTACACGGTTAGACTTAATCCTTCCGATAGTATGATATCCTCTTTTAAGGCCATGAAGCATTAGCTTTCCTGATGTATACCAAGCATCTACAAGTAAGTACGTAGTATTGGTAACTGGTGTAAATTCGTCAACAAGTTGCATCGCAAGTTCATGTTTGTTTTTAAAATGTTTTTTGTTTTTGCCAAAGAACTGTTTTCTCAGGTAAAGCTTAAAGTTAAGTGGTAGAGAGTACTCAGATACTTTGTAGTGAGAGCTTACAATACAATGGGACCACATAGTTTTCCCGTCGCTGTGGGAATGATGATAGTCAAGGCCTTCGATCTTTTTTGTAGATTTGTCCTTTTTACTCAAAGAGTCATCTACAATTAAGAAGCCGACATCATCTTGATTAACATTCTTCTTTGCAGTGTGTAAGGGATGTGAAATTCTCTTATGATCCACATACTCATGATTCTATTTGTATTCTCCTAAAAATCTGGAACCAGTACTTCTATCACGGTTGCAATTTAGCTTTTTATAGATAGTAGAAACGTTTTTATTACCTTCGGCAATAATTATGCCTGAGACCATATTAAGCATATGGTTTTGTATCGAAGAAGAGTATGGCAATTGTAACATATTTATATAATTGCTGATATTCTGATTTTGCTTTATTATTATCTCAGGCATAAGTTTTGACCTCCTGTGGATTTGTTTTTGTTTTCACAATTCAAAACTACCACATTTGGTCGGCTTATGCTTTTATTTTGCCAACATATTGGCAATACAATTTTTTACTTTTTACTGCACAACACTAATATAAGAGATAAAATTATTTTATGGGAAAGATGCTATATTTCAAAATATCCTGAGCTAGAAAAGAAATGTAAAGAAGAGTATTGTTTGAATGGTTATGACTGGAGTAAGATTGCAGAAGAAATGGTTTTTAATAGAACCAAAGCAGATTTTGATAAAATGATTGAAGCCCATAAAAATATTTTAAATGTCATAGATGACATAAATATAAGAATAGATAAATTGCTTGAACTCAATTTAGAAATAAACATCGTTTTATATTGCGGATTATGCAATAGTGCAGGATGGGTTAATACATACAACAATAAAAGAGCAGTTCTTTTTGGAATAGATAAAATTGCAGAACTTAATTGGCATACAATGGAGAAGATAGAAGCACTTGTGGCACATGAGCTTTGTCATGTAGTTCATTTTGAAATTAGAGGAGAAGACAATTTACCTTATAATGTTGAAGACAACAATTACAATAAAGGAATTTGGAACTTTTATGAAGAGGGATTCGCTTAGTTTTTCCAATATAGATTGTTGAGGAAGGAAGTTGACTCAAGGGGTAGTGAGTGGGTTGAAAGATGTAAGGCTAATGAGAAACAGTTGAAAAAGCTTTATTTAGCTGTTTTATATGACAAAGAAAAGGGAACACGAGACTTTTTTGGAGACTGGTTTGAAGTGCTAGGAATAAGTGATACAGGTTACTATCTTGGTGCTGAGTTCATAAGGTCTTTGGACAAGCAGTATAATATTGAAGATATTGGGAAGCTGCAATTTTGGGAAATAGAGAATCATGTAATTAGTTTTCTTAATGATTAGAATAGTTATATAAGGGAATGGCATAACAATTTCCAACCCATTTTCCCTCTCAAATTAAATGTTATGTTACAATGGGGAGGGATTATTTTTTTAAATTTTTGTTCATAAAAAGACCTTCAATATTAGATTAATAGGGAAAAGAGGAATGTTACAAGGTGATAAAAAGGTGTATTATGATATTTCCGAAATTTAGTAATATGAAAGTGATTGATGAAATCCGAGATAAGTATGACCCATTAGCAAGTCATGTTAGACCGCATATTACACTTGTATTTCCTTTTACGAGCGATATCACTTCAGATAAACTGAGAGAACACATATCTAATGCTTTGTCAGAAGAAAAACCCTTCAAAATAGTATTAAAGGGAATTACATCGGTACAATCATTCGGAAATTATCTATTTCTTAATATAGAGGTTGGTAAAGAAGAAATAATTAATATTCATAAGAAGCTTTATACAGATATATTAGAACCATATTTGCCACAATGGTTGAGAAAAGGGGAATATCATCCACATATGACAGTAGGAAAAATAGAAGATGAAGAGAAGTACAAAAATGCGGTTATTGAGATAGAGGATTTCAGAGATATTTTTGAGACTATTGTAGAAAAGGTTAGTGTAGAAATTATTGATGATAATGAAGATTCAATAATAGAGATGGAGATAGGTTTAAAGTAACATTTTTTCAGAATGAGTAATATTATTGATTTCAGGTAAAGTAGCCTAGGATAGCGTATTGATGAATATTTGCGGAAGAATACACCTTGAAACAATTCTAGGTTATTTTAGAAAAGACAATTGGTTTTTAGATAAAGCTAAAACACATATAGTTATGAATGAGGTTGTAAAGATAGGTAGTTATTTTGAAGAATATATAGGGAATTATGGAGGTTATAAATCATGATAAGACAAGCAAGTATTGATGACAGCAGAGTTGTTGCAGAAATGGCTATATTACTATGGCTGAATAATGATATTTATGATTTAGAAAAAGAGATGATAAATAGCATTATATCAGAGAATGGAGCAGTTTTTATTTATTATGATGAAAATATACCAGTTGGGTTTGCACAATGTAGTTTAAGATATGATTATGTAGAGGGGACGGAGAGCAGCCCTGTTGGATATTTGGAAGGAATTTATGTGAAAGATGAGTACCGTAAGAGAGGCATTGGGAAAAAGCTTCTCATGCAATGTGAGGAATGGGCAAAAAGCAAAGGCTGTAGTGAGTTTGCAAGTGATTGCGAGCTAAATAATACGGAAAGTTTTAAATTTCATTTACAACTTGGTTTTGAGGAAGCAAATAGAATAATCTGTTTTAAGAGAAACCTATGAGGATAACATAATGTATGCAGATAGGGGACAAGAAAAATGAATATACAAATTAAGGAATTATCAGATGATTTATTTTTAACTACTGCAAAAATGATTACAGAATTAATGAATTATCATAGGAAGTTAAATAATGCTCCGAGGGAGTATTGGCAAACTGATGAAGAATCTCAAGAAACTTTAAGAGAGTGGATTGAAGAAGGATCAGTATATAATGTATTTTTAGATGATGAACCTGTAGGCTTTTTTTATGTTAGATTTGGCGGACAAGATGTAGCATGGTTAGAAGATTTATTTATATTAGAGCAATATAGAAATAAAGGAATTGGGAGATACGCTATGCAAAAAT
The DNA here is from genome assembly GCF_041687175.1 of Lutispora sp. NCBI lineage: Bacteria > Bacillati > Bacillota > Clostridia > Lutisporales > Lutisporaceae > Lutispora > Lutispora sp. The sequence goes on along the minus strand of NZ_JAWLCK010000092.1, from coordinate 5,243 downwards.
TGGACGAGCTAATGATTGAAAAAAATGTGGTGGCCATATTTGTTGATATTATACCAAGAAATACTGGTGCTATAAAACTATATAAAGAATTAGGATTTGATCATCTAAATCTAATACAGCTGAGAAAGAACTATGATAAAAGGTTAGATAAGGAAGAAGATGTAGAAGTGTTGGGATTTAATTTTAAAAAATATTAGGGAGCTTATTTATAGGTAAGTGTGATATACATTGATTTAACTAGTGATAGAAAATACCATATAACAGAGAATTATTGAGCAGACTGAAAAGGCTTTGTGAATTATACGGAAATATTTGTATTTTAATGATTGATAAAGATATTTTGTGATATAATTGAGATATAGAACTACATTTGAAATGGGGTGGATAATTTGGGTTATGCGAAGGACGATGCTAGAAAGATAATTGAGAGTTTGCCTGAACACACCACATGGGACGATATAATGTACCAATTCTATGTAAAGAAGAAAATAACAGATTCATTAGTTGCTGCAGAAGAAGGAAGAATTATGTTCCATGAAGATGTAGGGAAGAGAGTTATGAAGAATTAAGAATAAGATGGACTGAACCGACAGTCATTGATTTAGAGAATATTTGAGATTATATATCAAGAGACTCAGAATATTAGGGGTTAATTGTAGTAGAAAGAATATTCGACGCTGTTGAAAAGCTGTGGAGGTTTCCTAATGTTGGGAGAGAAGTTCCAGCAGTAAACGATCCTAAGATTAGAGAAATATTACTATACAATTACCATATTATATATAAAGCGGATGAAGACTATATACTAGTTTTAACAATTGTACACGGAGCAAGAGATTTAAGAAATATAAAACCTTGGGAATTTTGATGGAAGTTCTTAAGGTTTTTTGTTTGATAGTTTGTGCAATGGAAAATTGGTATCGTCCATCCTATAACAAAATATTTTCCCACGGATGCACTAGAGCGTCTTTTTGGGATAGTGTGTGACACATCCCTACGCTGGGAGCGAAGCTCCACTACAAGGTCTATCTCTAAGTCTGGCTCAGGGATATCGCAAATACGAAATCGTTATTTGACATGGAGTTGAAGGTTTTGCCTCATAATCAAATAAAAGAAAATGTTTATTTAGGTTGATAAGGGGGAATATTCGTGCATAAGATTCATGAAAATTCATTTAATGGAATAATTGCCTTACCATCTTTTCCGGTTGTTTTTGTAACTGTAGACAGTAATATCATGGTAGCTGGAGCATTTCACTTTTACTCCTTTGATCCTCCATCAGTAATGGTGGGAATTAAGCCTGAGAAATATACTTATGAGTTAATAACTAAGAAAAAAGAATTTGGAATCAATATTCCGACAAAAGACCAATTAGATAAGATACATATTTGTGGTTCTGTCTCAGGAAGGTATGAAGATAAATATATAAAGGCGGGATTGACACCAAAGAAAGGAAACAAGATAGATAGCTACATAATTGAGGAGTGCCCTGTTAACCTTGAATGTAAGGTTGTTCACCAGATTGAATATGAAGGCAGTCACAAGTGGTTCATTGGAGAGATAAAAGAGGTGCATATAGAGGATAAATATATTCGTGATGATGCATTGATGTTTTGGCTTGGTCAATTCAGGACTGTGGGAGAAGTTATTGAAGGCGCAAGTAATAACGAATTGCTAAGATAAAATGTATATCTAATGTGAGGTAGCTGAATTATGAAAAGGGGTAGGGGTAAAATGTATGTTAAGCAATTATCAGAGTGACCTACATGCCTTTACTGTGATATAAGATATATAAGGATGATATAGAGGCAATTCTTTTTGGTCATATATTAATAGATATCATTGGAGGAAAACATGGTACAATATTTAGTTAACTTTGTTATATTAGCTTTTATTTACTTCTTATTCTTTTATAAAAAGTGGTATAAAGGGCCTAAGATAATATTTACAATCAATACACTCATGTATATTTACATCGCAATGGTTTTAGGTGTAGCACTGATGCCATTTCCTGTACCATTTTTAAATGGTACTAATAATTTATTTCTTGAAACTGCCAATCTTATCCCTTTCAGGGATTTAAGATTAAACTATTATGGCAGTGTTAGGGAGATATTTTTAAATGTTATCATGATGATGCCCTTTGGATTTTTATATCCAATTATAAAGAAATCAGGCATTCTAAAAACAGTTGCCATGTGTTTTCTTTTTAGTCTAGCAATCGAAAGCACTCAATTATTAAGTGCATTTTGGGGAGGATTAGCATCAAGATCCTTTGATGTTACTGACTTGATTACTAATACATTTGGAGGTTTATTAGGATATTTGTTTTTTATCATTTTAAAGCCAACTATCCTTAGAATATTAAAGGAGCAATAATCACGGAAAAAATGAGATTCAGATTTATTGAACATTATTTTTATACAATGTCGCAAATGCAAAAATGCACTACAAATATTATTTTTATAATACAAAGATGATTGGGCGTTTAGGCAGTTAGAAGAACTATTAACGAACAATCTGCTCCTTTCACAAAGTAAATAAAGTTTACATAATGAGTGGAGGCAATTAGGAGGATATCACGAATAGTAAAAAAATTTATCCAAGAACAAGGGATAAAGAAACAGTTCAAGGGTATCTATAGATGTAATCGTCAGCATAAATCATTCTACCGGTATTAAAGAATAAAGGAGAATTAATTTACATGGGTATCAAAACTACCGGATTAATAAATCTAATAAATAAAACCTGGATTAGAATATTAATTGTACTGCTCATCTCTTTTGTAGCGTTGATTTCCGTTTCAAAGTTTAATTCAATAAGCAAAGTTAAGGAATACGCTTCTTTAGAAGAGTTTATCACCCATCTGGATGAACGCATTCCTATTTTGATGAAAGATTATGATATCCCAGGTCTAAGTATTGCTCTTATTCAAAAAGGTCAGATTACTTGGACTAAGGCTTATGGTTATGCTGATATTGAAAAAGGAAGAAAGATGACTACAGATACTTATTGTAGAGTTGAATCCATCTCAAAATCTGTCACCGCCTGGGCAGTAATGCAACTAGTTGAACAGGGGAAAATAGGGCTTGATAAACCTGTGAAACAATACATAAAGAACTGGGAGTTTCCAGATTCTGAATTTTCCGAAGAAAAGATAACAGTAAGGCAGCTACTTACTAATACTGCAGGTATGCCTTTGGGAGATATTTTTGAACGATACTCTCCCGAGGATCAGATACCTACCTTAAAAGAGAGCTTGACTAAGCAAGCTGTTCTCATACAAGAGCCTGGTGTTTCATTTTTATATTCAAATACTGGCTATAATTTACTTGAGCTATTGATAGAAGAGGTTACTGGTCGTAATTATGCAGAATATATGGAAAAAGAAGTATTAATTCCTCTTGGAATGTACAATTCAAGTTTTGACTGGAGCAAAGAGTTAAAGCCAGCGGTTCCTGTTGGTTATGATACAAAAGGGAATCCAATACCAGTATATGTTTACCCTGAGAAAGCTTCCGGCGGGCTATTTGCATCTGTAGAGGACATAGCAGCCTTTGTTGCTGCAGGGATGCCAAGCTATTTTTATACTGACCATAGAGTTCTTACTTCTGAAAGCATAAATAAACTCTATACTCCAATGGTTGAAAAACCAGGCATTTATGACCTTGTTTTTGATTCATATGGATTAGGATATTATATTGAGACTTTAGAAAATGGTAAGCAATCAGTTGCTAATGGTGGTCAAGGCGGCGGGGTAATGACATTTTTTCAAGCTGTTCCAGAAACGGGTGATGGTATTGTTATTTTAACAAACAGTCAGCGGAGTTGGCCGTTTTTTGGTTACATATTAAGTGATTGGGCAAGGTGGAGCGGTTTTAAAACAATTGGTATGGGAAAAATCATCTGGGCACAAAAGGCTCTATGGACTTTAATAGCTTCATTTTGGATTATTATGCTATGGGGCGTTTGTAGAATTGCGAAGGGAGTTATTTCTGGCAAGCGTCGTTTTTCACCTTTGTCTAAAAAATCTCATCGTATACATTTAGCCCAAAGTGGTTTAGCTATTATTATTTTGATAGGTCTTTTATGGTGTATTAATCAAGATTATTTATTTATTTCTTCTATCTTTCCAATAGCTTCTGGTTGGTTGGGATTTTCATTTTTTATTTTTGCAGTAATTTTATTGTTATCAGCATTATTCCCTGGCATAGAAGATAATAAAAAAACGGCTGATGACTTCATATAACATAACTTTAGGGAAACTTAAATCTAAACATGGAATAAATATAGCTTATAATGAAGTTAAGAATATTAACACTTTATTTCAAACTGTATATAGGGAGGGCTTGAATTTGAGACCATTACTGAAAGTGGGAATTATTTGTCCGTGTAAAATCGAGTATGAATGGAAAAGAATTTTTATGAGAACTGGGGATATACCTTAGAAAAACTATACCTGGTATTAAACAATATATTTGAACAGGACTTGTTAAATGAATTAATAGACTTGCAAACTTCATAAATAATAAAATTTGGACATGCTATAAGTTGTATTAAAAGATTTTTATTAGGAGGCGTGTGAAAGTTGGATAATATCGATAAAAGAGATAAGCTGAAAGAAGAACCTTTTTCATATAAACTATCTAAAGATAATAAGGTATTTATATTCTGGCATGGAAAACAAGTAATGATATTAAAGGGCAAAGAAAGTGAGAAATTCATAGCTAAGATAGAAAGAGCGGATAAAATGGAAGCACAGTTGATTATGGCTAAAATTACTGGCAACTTTAAGCATGGAAATGAAAAAATGAATAAACTTCGATAAAATTTTGACAAAGATCCATTCTTGTATTATAATTAACAATGTAAAGGTAAATGTTAGAATCCAATAACTGATAAATTGCAATGTATCTGCTTCAATTTATTTGTCGGAGATACAGGGCTTGTTTTTTACCTAACCGTGAGGTGTTTCTGAGCGGAAAGGCGCGCATATGATATGTGTGTTTAGTTTTTTTGCTGTTTTTCTCCCTTTTCGCTGGATTAGCGGGAAGGGAGTTTTTGTTTTAAAGGAGGTTGGAAAATGGATAAAAGAATTGGGATTATAGGTATTGTGGTAGAAGATCTTTCATGCGCAGAACGAGTTAATGCCATTCTTCATGACTATGCAGAATTGATTGTGGGAAGGATGGGTATCCCCTATAGGGAGAGGGGAGTATCGGTAATAACGCTGATTGTAGACGGCA